>SLMJ01000370.1 GCA_007133615.1 Thermomicrobiaceae bacterium
AAATCACTCACTGGGGAAACATGAGCGCGGAGACATCCCAACCGAGACAGCGTACGCCGTTTTTTGCACTGCTCGTCAGCTACGCGATGGTCTACTTCAGCCTGATGATCGCGATGGTGGCGGTGCCCTGGTTCGTGCTGGAGACAACGGGTAGCGCCGCCCGGACGGGCATCGTCGCCGCGGTTCAGGGTGTGCCCATGATCTTTGCCGGGATCTTCGGTGGGGTCATCGTCGACCGTATTGGCTTCAAACGCACCGCGATGATCTCGGACTTCGTTGCAGGCTTCGCGTTCGGGATGATCCCGTTGCTCCACTTCACGACGGGCATTACGTTCTGGCAACTGCTGTTCTTCGTCTTTCTGCGCGCAACCTTCGACACACCGGGCTTCGCTGCTCGCCACAGCATGATGCCGGATATTGCAGAGCGTGCAGGAATCAGGCTGGAGCGGGCGAACTCTATTCAGCAGACGATGATGCAGTCCGCGATCCTGCTGGCACCCGCTTCCGCCGGGATTCTGATCGGGATCATCGGATCGAGCACCGTGCTCTGGATTTCGACCGGCATGTTCCTCGTCTCCGTGACGGCGGTCTCGATATTCATTCCGGGGCTGAAACCGAGCGAGGCGGGACCTGTCCAGGCGCAGACCCGCTATCTTGGACAGCTCAAAGGCGGCATCTCGTTCGTTTTCGGAACGAAAATCATCCTTGCACTGATGATGACCGTGATGGCGGTGCAGTTCGTCCGCGCGAACCAGATGGTTATCCTGCCGGTTTACGGACACGACCTCTATCAAAGTGCGTCGGCCTTCGGGTTCATGTTCGGGGCGATGGGCGCAGGCGGGTTGATCACTGCGATCCTCTTCGGTATCTGGGGACACAGATGGCCGAGACGGCCGGTGGTGATCGTCGGAGCGTCCAGCCTGGCATTCATGTTCCTGATGTTGGCGGCAACGCCGGCGTATCCGGTCATTCTTGCTGGGATGTTCGTTGCCGGACTCATGAACGGGCCGATGATTCCGCTGGTCTTCACCATGATCCAGGAGCATACTCCGAGTGATTTGCGAGGACGCGTCTTCGGCCTGTACGACGCGGCGATCTTCACGGCGATGGTTCCCGGTCGTTTGCTCGCCGGGCTGATGATCGAGTGGACCGGGCTGGTCCAGACATTGTTGATCATTGGTGGAAGCTATCTGGTGGCGATCGCCGGAATGATCCTCAACCCGAACCTGCGGGATCTTCGCCCACCGGAAACCGAGGAATCACAGGAAGAAGAGGCGGAAGAGGAATCCTCCGCCTCGGAATTGTCGCCCGGGAAGGCACGCGGGTAAACGCAATCTACCGCGCCGCGTGATCGCCGGCACGCCGGCCGAACACCATGCCGTTGGTCAGGCCGCTTCCGCCCGGATAGTTGTGGTAGAAGAGCCCGCCGACCAGTTCTCCCGCGGCGTACAGACCGGGAATCGCCCGATTCGCACGGTCCAGTACCCGCGCATCGCGATCGATACGGATACCACCAAACGTGAAGGTGATACCGCAGGTCACCGCAAATGCAAGCAATGGCGGAGCATCCAGCGGTTGCGCCCAGTTGCTCTTTGGCGGGGTAACCCCGATGGTTCCCTTGCCATCCTTGATTGCCGGGTTGAAGTCGCCGTCCTGCACCGCTTCGTTGTAGTCTCGAATCGTCTTTTCGAGCCGGGCGGGAGACACGCCGATCTTCTCGGCCAGCTCGCCGACGCTGGACGCTTCGTAGCGCGAAACTCCAGGCGCGGTGTACTCATCCTGCCGGAGAAGTGGTGCGGTGCGAGCATCGTAGAGCTGATAGGCAACCGCGCCGGGCTGTTTCAGGATCTCCGCTCCGTACTTCGCGTAGGTGTAGTTCCGAAAGTCGGCGCCCTCGTCGACGAACCGCTCACCGTCCCGATTGATGATCAGACCGATCGGATAGGACTGCTTGGAGAAGCGATGGGTGAGTTCCCAGTCACCTGTCGGCGGCGCTGCGGCGTCCCAGGCGATGCTGTGGCACCCGCTCCAGTGACCATACGGTTGCGCGCCGATCTCGATCGCCTTCATCAACACCTCCCCGGTGTTGTGCGCTGTCCCCCGGACCTTCGCCACATCCCAGTTCGGACCCAGATGCGCGGCCCGCATCCGAGGGTCGGACTCGAATCCCCCACTTGCAAGCACAACTGAATTTGCGTGGATCGTCTCGCGACCATTCGGGCCCTGCGCGACGACGCCGATGACCGCGCCGGCCTCGTTCTGCACCAGATCGATCGCCGCGGTCTCGTAGCGGATTTCGACGCCGTTCGCCAGTGCGGCCTGCGTCTCCTGCTCGATCATCCCCTTGCCTTCGCCGACGCCTCCGAGCGAAAGACCACCCCAGAACTTGAAGCGGCCATCAACCTTGAACGACTGCCGGGCGTACATCAGGGTCCACTTGAGACCTTTTTCGTGCCACCAGTTAACGGCGTTCGCTGATTCCCCGACGAGGATGTCGGCAAGTTCCTGGTCGCAACGTCCTTCCGTCAGCCGATGCATATCCGCCATGAAATCGTCCACTGTATAGGGAGGCAGATCAGTAATGGAGAGATCGTGCTCGTCGACATTGCTGAGAATCGGGCGGAGATCATCGATCCCGTCAAACGTTGTTCGCGTGGCGGCTGCGGTGAAGAAGCTGTTGCCGCCGGCTTCGTCTTTCGGCGCCTTCTCGAGCATGAGCACGCTGGCGTTTCGGTCCCGGGCAGCGAGTGCTGCGCTGAATGCGGCGTTACCACCGCCTACCACGATCACGTCGTACCGTTGTCCCGTCACGAACCTCGGTCCTTTCCTGCGTTCTGTTAAGCGGTCGGGGTCGGCAGCTTATCGTTCCAGTTCCGGCAGGAGCACCACACTCTCCTGCTCGTTCGGATCCGTTCGGGCAATGACGGCCACACATGGCTCGGTTTCCGAACGGTTTGCCGGTAGATGCGGAACGCCCGGCGGAATGTAGACGAGGCTCCCGGGTTCGATCTCCATGTACTCTTCCAGGTTATCCCCGTACCACATCTCTGAATCTCCGCTGATCACGTAGAGTGCGGTTTCGTGATTCTCGTGCAAATGCGCGTTCGCTCTGGCACCCGGCGGCATCTCCAGCAGGTGCATACAGATGCCGGTGGAACCGACGGTCTCCGCAGCGATTCCGGCTTTGTAGGACAGCCCCTGCTTGCCGGCGTATTCATCGCCGGGTCGAATCACCGTGCACGTCGGCGTGGTTGAACTCATCTCCGTGCCTTTCATGGCCGTGATTGATTTCTCTCAGACCCGACGTTCTTTACGTCCGTGCCGAAGCCGGGTATTGTCGAACCCGGACAGACCTATCGTACGTCAGGTAAATCCGGCTGACCATGCCGGTAAGGAGTATCCATCGTGACCTGGGCCGAACAACTACTGCAGTGCCTGAAGGCAAACGACGTCAATATGGCGATCTACGTGCCGGATGAAGTGCTCACCCCGCTCATCAATGGAGCAGATAGCGATCCGGACATGATCGCCTTTGCTGCGAGTCGAGAAGAAGAGGCGATCGGCATCTCGGCGGGCGCTGCGCTCGGCGGAACACGCAGCGTGGTGCTGATGCAGTCCAGCGGATTTGGCAACAGCGTCAACGCGCTGGCGTCGCTCGTTGTGCCGTATCAGTTGCCCGTTGTGATGATCATCGGCGAGCGTGGCGTTCTGGGTGAATTCAACTCCGTGCAGGTGCCGATCAGCCGGACGATCCGGCCGAGTCTGGATGCGCTGGGGATTCCGCACCGCACTCTGGAGCGACTGGAAGATGTCACGCCGACCGCATCGAAGGTTGTTCAGCAGGCGTTTCAGACGCACTCTCCGGCAGTCCTGTTTATCAATCCACTGCTCACCGGAGGCAAGGAAGACCGCTAGATCGCAGTCCAGTAGCGAACAGACAGGAGTAAAGGATGAGCGCACGAGACGATCTCAAGGTCATGAGTCGGAACGATCTGACAAAGCGACTGGTCGGAAAACTGGAACACGATGAAGCCGTCGTCGCCGGGATCGGCAATACCAACTTCGACCTGCTGGATGCGGGACACCGCCCGCAGAACTTCTACATGCTCGGAAGCATGGGCCTTGCCGCCCCGATTGCCCTGGGCGTTGCGCTGGCCCAACCGGAGCGAAACGTTGTGGCACTGGAGGGTGATGGCTCGATTCTGATGAACCTCGGCACACTCACAACAATTGCCTCACTGGCACCTCTTAACTTAACGGTCGTTATCTGGGATAATGGACTCTATCAGATAACTGGCATGCAAACGACCGCCACGTCGACGGTGACCGATATCGTCGCAGTCGCAGCAGGATGCGGAATCGCGCAGAGCAGCTGGGCAACTGACGAAGCGCATTTTGAACAGCTTGTAAACAACGCGGTATCAACTCCCGGCCCGCACTTCATCGCGGCCCGAGTCGATGAGGCAGCCGCAACTGCGCGTCCGGAGCGGAACCCGGTTCTCTGGAAGGACCGGTTCATGATCGGAATCGATGCCAAGCCGGCCGCGGGATAGCCAAAACGTACTGGCATGCTATGGGCCGAACGTACCGCGCAGAGGATACGATCGGGCAGCAAAATCGCGTATTATAAGGGGGATTGACAGCTGTGTCAGACTCGGGCGTGTTTGCCCGAGGTATTGAAGTTTCCCAGGCGATCCGGAGAACGGTGATGGACTCGATTGCTGACATTTCTCCAACCGCAAGAATTCTGGTCGTTGATGATGATCAGAGCATCCGCGAGCTGATCTCACTGGCGCTGGAAGAAGACGGCCTTGAGGTCGTTGGCGCGCCTGAGGGTGAGTCTGCACTGAAGATGATCCCCGAGATCAATCCGGATCTGATCCTGCTGGACAACCGTATGCCGGTCATGGATGGTCAGGAGTTTGCCCGGCGATATCGCGAGCTGGATTGCTGCCATGCCGCGCTTGTCGTCCTGACCGCTGTTGACGATCCGGAGCGGGCTGCGGCAGACGTTGGAGCGGACGGATTCCTCCGCAAACCGTTCGATCTGGCTGATCTGACCGGGGTGGTCAATCAATTCCTTCACAGCAAGCGGTAGCCTGCTCGAGCTTTCCTTGGATTTCCCGACAAGAGTGCCGGTAACTGCGCGATAATATTGCGTGAGCGGGTATCGTATAGTCCGCGATCTGAGCCTGATCGCCGAATGAAACCTGAAAGTGTTGCCATGCGATCATTTTCCCGGATGTTGCGAACGTCATTCTTCCTCGGAGCCGTTGCCGTACTCGGGTTGCTCGTTGCGTCCTGCAGTGGCGAACCGGAACTGATCGGCACTGACATGGATGAGCAGGAAGCTCCACCGTTCGAGCTGATCGATCACCGTGGCGAAACGGTCACGCTGGATGATTTGCGTGGGCGTGCCGTGGCGTTGACCTTCATCTTCACTAATTGCCCGGATGTCTGTCCGCTGATCATCAGCCGGATGAGCGCAGCCTATGAGCAGCTGCCGGAAGACAAGCGAGAGAACGTCGCGATGGTGGCGATCACCGTCGATCCTGAGCGCGATGATGCCGAAGCGATGGCGGAGTATCTCGAGACTCGCAGCGTGCCGGATCCGGAGAGATGGTATGGACTCACCGCAGATATCAACACGCTGGAGCCAATCTGGGAGGCGTATGCAGTCACTCCCGGCCCGCGGCATCCTGCAGACCCTGATGTCCAGGAGGCGATTGACGCCGGCGACCACGATCATGAGGCTTTCATTGAAGAGACCGAAGATGCTGAGCCAGGTGAGCACGATCCCGGCGACGGGCATGAGCACGAAGAGGACGAGGATACAGCCTATTGGCTCGCTCACACCGACGTCATCTACGTACTCGACGATGACGGCCGGGTTCGCGTGATTATGCGGTCAGGCGATTCGCCGGATGACTTGGCACACAACCTGGAGATTCTAGCCCCGTAAGCTGGAACCATTAGCGGTTGGCCGGGTTGCGCTCCCCGGGACCATTCCGGTCGACCCATCCGGGATCATCGATAGGCCAGACATCGCCCGATGTGTCACCGAGGTCGGCCGCAAGTTCAGCAAAGGTCTTTCCCGTTATCGGGTGGCGTTCATCCGGAGCGATCTCGGCAAAGGGAACGATCACGAACGCTCGAGTTGCCATCCGGGGATGTGGGATCTCCAGCTCTTCGTCACCGATTACCGTGTCTCCGTGTACCAGGATATCGATATCGATCGTGCGTGGCGCGTTGGCGAAGGTTCGCTTGCGTCCCAGATCTGCCTCGATTTCTCGAATCGTCCGGTGGAACGCGTGAGGCGAATCAGGAGCTTCAACGGCAATGACGGCGTTGAGAAATGCTGGCTGGTTCTGAAATCCGACTGGCGCAGTCTCGTAGAGAGACGAGGCGGCAAGAAGGGGGAATGACTGTTTGATACGCCTCACTGCGTTCCGCATATTGGCGTATCGATGGCCAAGGTTTCCGCCTATTCCGAGGTATGCTCGCACCAGTTCCCCCGAACTACTGCATCAGTCATTCGTGCCACCCGAACCATTTGTCGCACATCGTGTACCCTGATTGCATCGACGCCGTTCGCGATCGCAAGCGCGGTGGTCGCAGCTGTGCCCTCAACACGGTCGTCAGGATCAGTTCCAAGTACTTTTCCGATTGTTCCCTTCCGGGAGGTTCCCGCGAGCATCGGCCTGCCGAAGACGGTCAACTCGCGAAGCCGGCGGAGAAGCTCCAGGTTCATGGGAGCCTGCTTGCCGAAGCCGAATCCCGGGTCGATGATGATCTGTCCCCAGTCCACCCCGCGTTGTGTTGCCAGATCGAGCCGCTGGCTTAATTCCCGCACGATCTGCGGCAACATCGTCGCCTGATCCCGGATCTGGATGTCATGCATGATGATGACGGGAACCCCGCGCTGTCCCGCGAGGTCGGCAAGTTCAGGGTCTGCGGTGAGCCCGCGGACATCGTTGATCATCCGTGCGCCGGCGTCGAGCGCTGCCTCGGCAACCGCGGCACGGTAGGTGTCGATGGAAATCGGGATGGTCAGTCGCGGCGCCAGATCTTCGATAACGTCGCGGACCCTTGTGATCTCTTCGTCGCTCGTAATCTCGACATGGCCGGGACGCGTGGACTGGCCGCCAATGTCGATGATATCGGCGCCTTCCTCCTGCATCTGCAGGGCACGCTCTCGTGCCAGTTCCACGTCGGCCTGCATACCGTCACCGCTGAACGAGTCCGGCGAGAGGTTCAGTATGCCCATGACATACGTTCTGGAACCCCACTGGAATGACGCCTGTGCGGAGCTATCAGGAATTGCTGTTGTCATGCTGCTCCTCCGCTACGCTGATCACCGTTCGAAACTCCTCGCGCCAGGACGGATCCTGCTCGAAAAGACCCCGGTAGGCGGTCGTTACGGTTCGGCTTCGGGTTTGACGCTCACCTCGAATCGTCATGCACATCTGCTCCAGAACGAGCATGACCGCAACACCGGACGGTTGAAGGTGTTGCTCGATAACATCCGCGATCTCACCGGTTAGCCGTTCCTGAACCTGAGGTCGGCGGGAGAGCGCGTCGACCACCTTCACAATGCGATCGAAACCAACAATCTTCCCTCCGGGGATGTACGCGATGTGCGCGATGCCAACCATCGGAACAAGGTGATGCTCGCACATCGAGCGCACGGCGATATCCCGGACCGCGATCAGTTCGCGGTGTTCATCCGGGAGTGTTCTGGCGAGATACTGTCCCGGATCGACGTCAATTCCACCGAACAGCTCCCGATACATCCTGGCCGCCCGATCTGGTGTAGAACGCAGTTCCGGCCGCTGGGGATCTTCCCCGATTGCCAGCAGTATCTCCCGGATCGCGTCGGCGAGCCGTTTTTCGTCCATCATTTGCCTTCCGCGCCTGCCCATGTCGCGGTATCTGGAGAGGATTCTGTTCGGTCTGCACGCGTGCGTCGGATTCGAACTCCGACGTAATCGAGCCCGCCTGATCGCACCGGTGCTGACGGTTTGCGAATCTCCACGATCAGTGACTCTACCACCGAATATCGCGCCAATGCACGCTGGCAGATCGTCTCGGCCACGGACTCGATGAGGTTGTGTGGCTCACCTTCCACGATCTCCTTAGCCAGCGCAAACATCTCGCTGTAGTTGACTGTGTGCTGGATGTCGTCTTCGGCTCCGGCTGTCTGGAGATCCAGCTCGACATCGATATCCAGTTCGAACCGCTGGCCCAGGCTCGTTTCCTCCGGATGTACGCCATGGTAGCCATAAAACTGCATTCCGCGCAGCAGAACGCGATCCATCTGTCGCTCCTTACCGGTACCGTGAATCGCACGTTTCAGGTTGATCATCTTACCCCGGTTCTATCGGGCACCCCGGGCGCCACGGTAGTCATTCTGTCCTAGAATAGACTTGGATGGCACGAAACAGCGAATCTGATCGACTTGCAGGAGGGATGCGGAGACAATGGCAACACATCCGTTGCGGTTCGGAATTGGCACCGGAAACCGTAAGCCGGTTCCGGAACTGGCGCGACACTGGCAGATGATCGAGAACCTCGGCTGGGATACGGCCTGGGTCGTGGATCACTTCATGGCCAGTGATAACGAAGATACTCCGTATTACGAAGCCTGGACGCTTATCGCGGCGCTTGGAATGGTCACGAGTCGCATCCGCTTCGGGATTATGGTCAGCGGCAACACGTACCGGAATCCAGGCCTGCTCGCGAAGCAGGCGCTCACGATCGATCACGCCTCGAACGGGCGTGTCGAGCTCGGTATCGGCGCTGGCTGGATGGAGCGAGAACACACCGCGTACTCCTACCGGTTTCCGTCGGCGAAGGAACGCGTTGATATGTACGAGGAGTCGCTCCAGATTCTGCACAGCCTGATGAAGGAGAAGCGGACGGATTTCGACGGCAACTACTACCAGTTCGTTGATGCTCCGTTCGAGCCGAAGCCCCTGCAGCAGCCACACATTCCGATCGTCGTCGGCGCATTCGGCAAGCGCACCATCTCGATCGCCGGCCGCTATGCTGACATCTGGAACACACGGGCAGAGCCCGAAAAGGCGAAGGAGCAGCTTGGCTGGCTGCATAACGGGGCAAAGCAGGCCGGTCGGAGCCCGGATGACATTCGGGCATCAGTATTTACCTGGACTCCGCCATTCGAGCACGAATCGCAACTCGAAGAAGCGATCCAGCCGTACCGGGAACTCGGCTTCACCGATTTCATCTTCCCGATGCCACCAGAAGAGCAATGGGACACGATGGAGAAAGTCTCTCGCGAGGTGCTCCCGAAACTCCGCAAGCAGGGGTGACCGGCCGTCTTTCGTTTCCGTTTTTCGGTAGGGGCCGGCGCCCCTGCCGGCCCGCTCTGGTTTTCGCCCATGCCTGGTAGGGGCCGACGCTCTGTCGGCCCGGGCAACTCAATCATCATCCGACGCCGTTGCCGGGTCGTACTCCGTCGGATGCCGGAGATCAAACTCCTCGATCTCCTGACTCTGGCGGTAGGTATAAGTCTCACCTCCGACCGGCATTGCCGGTACGACACCGCCGTAACGATCTGGCGCCGTGCGGTCATAGAGCCATCCGCCGAGCGCACCGGCGGCCATCATCACCATCGTTGCCGGCCAGATGATCCATGGTATCGAAGTGCTCAGCAGTACACCGGCAATGAACGAGGAAACGCCCCAGCCTGTCCCCCAGGCAACGCTGTTCACCGCGAGATATCGACCGCGCAATCGCTCCGGAGCCAGGTCCACCACGACGACTGCGCTGGTTGGCATGAACAGCATCTCACCGATAACGAAGACGCAGATCGCGAGGATCGGCAGGACGAACAGCCACGGCGACATCCCGATCAACGCGTAGGCGACGATCCAGATCAGCCCAGCGATCGAAAGCGTGATGCCGCGCTGCCAGTTGGCGATGCGTCCCGCCACCGGCATCTGGAAGATCACCAGCAACACCGTTTTGAAGGCGAGCAATGCGCCAATGAAACTCTCTCCAAGACCAGCTTCGGCCCTGAGGTACGGCGGCATCGCCACCTGGAGCTGCATGTAGCCAGCAACGAGAATGAAGACGATGAGCTGACTGGCGATGAAACGCCTGTCGGCGATGACCGCTTTCCAGCCCTCCGGCTGGGCGAAATCGGCGAAGCTGCTATCCTGCTCCGGGGCTTTGACCGGGGGCTTGATGAACAGCACAACGATCACCGCGGCCGCAACACAGCCGATTGCGCTGAGGATGTACATCAGGCGGTATTCGTCGGCCCCTCCCCCGGAAATCAGCAGCCCACCGATCAAGCCTCCTGCTCCGATACCGACCGCATTGGAAACCCGAAGCAGCGCGAACATCCGGGCCGCCTGCGGCAACGTGATAAACGAGGTCGCCAGACCATCTGCCGCCGGCCAGAACAGTTGCGCTGCGACTCCATAGACCGCCATCGCGACGAAGAACAGCGGTACGGAATCGACGAGTGGAAACGTCATCGTTGCAACGCCGACACCCACCATCGTCGCGATCAGCATTGGGCGTGTGCCGATGCGATCGATCAGCCCGGCCAGCACCAGCGTGAAAAACACGCCGGAGATCGCGTTGATCATGATCCCGGCTCCGGCAACGGATTCACCGAAGCCGCGGATCTGCCCGAAGTAGATGATCAGGAAAGGAACGGCCATTCCCCGGGCGGTGAGGAGCACCCCCATCGCCAGGGTGAGAATCAAGATCGAACGTGGCAGCGCCGCAGAACTCCGGGCAGTGGATACGACAGACATTGCGCATCACCTGGAAAGTATTGACGACACCCATTATTACCGGTGAAGGACGGTTGGCGACCGGTTCGCCGCGTACTCTACTTCATTCGTTATGGAATGCAAGCGCGGTTCCCGGCGCTTCCAGAGATAACAAATGGTTGTGTGTGCTGATCGTTCCGGTCATACTCGGTTGAGAACACCTGCAGAGAAGGGACACCGTTAGATGAGCCGGTTGCCAGGAGTTGAAGTTGTCGTTATCGGGGCTGGGGTAACCGGTGCCGCTGCCGCATACGAACTCAGCCGGGCCGGGGTGAAGACGGCAATTGTCGAGGCCGGCGAAGTCGGTTCCGTTGCATCCGGGGCCAGTGCCGGAGGTGTACGTCAGCAAAATCGCGATCCCCGCGAACTGCAGATTGCGATGCGTGCGATCCAGCGCTGGCCACGACTTGAGGAAGAACTCGGGGCGGACCTTCACTATCTGCAGGATGGCAACGTCTATCTGGTTGAGCGTGAGGAAGATCTTCCGGCTGTTGAAGCCCGGGTCAATCGCGAGCAGGAAGCGGGGCTCGAGGTGGAGATGGTCTACGGTGACGATCTCCGTGAGCTCGTTCCCGGCGTGGCACCTCACGTTATCGCCGGTTCGTATTGCCGAACCGATGGTCACGCCATGCCGCCGTGGGTCGCAAAGGCGTATGTCCAGGCAGCAATTCGCCACGGCGCCGAACTGCATCAGTTCACGCAGGTAACCGGATTCGATATCGAGAACGAGCGCATCACCGCGGTCCAGACAACGAACGGGACGATTCCCTGCGACTGGGTCATCAACGCCGCCGGAGCCTGGGCGGGACACCTCGCCAGGCTTGCTGGCGTTAATCTGCCGGTCGAAACTCGTGCCCTGCAGATG
>SLMJ01000278.1 GCA_007133615.1 Thermomicrobiaceae bacterium
AGCTGGATATCAACGATCTGCGCCAGGTGCTCTCGCCCGAGCGCGTGGAAGATCACGATCTCGTCGATCCGGTTCAGAAACTCCGGTCGGAAATGGCCACGGAGTGCCTCAAACACGCGCGAACGCGTCTCTTCCATGCCAGATTCCGCGCTCTCCTGGATATAAGTCGACCCCAGGTTGCTCGTCATGATGATCACCGTGTTCCTGAAGTCGATCGTCCGGCCCTGGCTATCGGTCAGACGTCCGTCATCCAGCACCTGCAGCAACACGTTGAAGACCTCGTTGTGCGCCTTCTCGATCTCATCGAACAGGACCACCGAGTACGGACGACGCCGCACCGCTTCGCTGAGCTGCCCGCCTTCTTCGTAACCGACGTATCCTGGCGGTGCGCCGATCAGTCGGGCGACCGTATGGCGCTCCTGATACTCGGACATATCAATCCGGACCATCGCCCGGTCGTCGTCAAACAGGAACTCGGCCAGCGTCCGGGCAAGCTCGGTCTTACCGACGCCGGTCGGACCAAGGAAGATGAAGCTCCCCAGCGGTCGGTTCGGATCCTGCAACCCGGCCCGGGCACGGCGGATCGCATTGCTGACCGCCTCCACCGCTTCATCCTGGCCAACAACCCGCTCGTGCAGGTTGGACTCCATCCGGGACAGCTTCTCCATCTCGCCTTCCATCAGCCGGGAGACCGGGATACCGGTCCATCGGCCGACAACTTCGGCGATGTCATCCGCATCGACCTCTTCCTTGAGCAACTTGCTGTCAGACTGAAGCTCGGCGATTCGTTGCTCTTCCTGCTGCAGTTCCCGTTCGAATTCCACGAGTTGTCCGTACTGCAACTCGGAGGCCCGGGCGTAATCAGCATCGCGCTGCGCCCGCTCGATTTCGATGCGAGTTTGCTCGATCTGCTCCTTGAGCTCACTCAAACGCTGGATCGCCTGTCGCTCCTGCTCCCACTGAGAGTTGAGCGTGCTCTGTCGCTCCCGCAGGTTCGCCAGTTCCTCTTCCAGGTCGTCGAGCCGACTTCGCGATGCGTCGTCGCGCTCCTTCTTGAGTGCTTCTCGTTCGATCTCCAGCTGCATGATCCGGCGCTGAAGCTCGTCCAGCTCCGCTGGCATGCTGGTAATTTCCATCCGGAGTCTGGAGGCAGCCTCATCAACGAGGTCGATCGCCTTGTCCGGCAGGAACCGGTTGGTGATGTACCGATCGGACAGCATTGCCGCCGAGACCAGCGCCGCGTCCAGAATCCGGACGCTGTGATGAAGCTCGTAGCGTTCACGAAGACCACGGAGAATGCTGATCGTATCCTCGACCGTCGGTTCGCCGATCATCACCGGCTGGAAGCGCCGCTCGAGCGCAGCGTCCTTTTCGATGTGCTTACGGTACTCATCGAGCGTCGTCGCCCCGATCGCGTGAAGCTCACCGCGTGCCAACATCGGCTTCAGCATGTTGGAGGCATCCATCGCGCCCTCGGCAGCACCAGCGCCGACGACCGTATGGAGCTCG
Source organism: Thermomicrobiaceae bacterium (assembly GCA_007133615.1). Lineage (GTDB taxonomy): Bacteria > Chloroflexota > Chloroflexia > Thermomicrobiales > Thermomicrobiaceae > SLMJ01. Next base: position 1,510 of record SLMJ01000278.1, read on the forward strand.
TCAATAAAGACGACGATCTCGCCTTCGGCGTCCTGAATCTCCTTCAGCACAGCCTTAAGGCGTTCCTCGAACTCACCCCGATACTTGGCTCCAGCGACCATCGCGCCAAAGTCAAGCTGAATCAGCTTCTTGTTCTGCAGTCCTTCCGGAACGTCACCCCGAACGATTCGCTGGGCCAGGCCTTCGGCGATCGCAGTCTTACCAACTCCAGGCTCACCGATCAGCACCGGGTTGTTCTTGGTCCGGCGAGACAGCACCTGGATAACCCGGCGGATCTCTTCGTCCCGACCGATCACCGGGTCGATCTTCCCGCTTCCGGCCTGCTCGGTGAGGTCCCGGCCATACTTCTGCAGCGCGTCATACGTTTCTTCCGGGTTCTCGCTGGTCACCCGCTGCGAACCGCGAATCTGCGAAAGCGTCTCCATCACCCGGTCCCGGGTAATTCCGTGACGCTGCAGCGCTTTGACCGAGCGAGTTTCGGTCGCCGAATTCAATGCAGCCAGCAGCAAGTGCTCAGCGCTGACGTATTCGTCGCCGAACTGCTCCATTTCTTTCTGGGCACGCTCCAGTGTCTTCCGCAGGTGCCCGCTAACCGCCGGCTCTGAGCTGTACTGCAGCTTCGGCGCAGCCGAAACCGCCTCCTGCAGGTCGCGCACAACGTCCTCGGGGCGTACCCCGAGCCGCTGGATTGCCTGTGGAACGATTCCGTCCCGCTGGCTGGCCAGCGCATAGAGCAAGTGATCGACATCCAGCTGGGAATGCCGCTGCTCCTCAGCCATTTTTTGTGCCTGAAGCACCGCTTCCTGCGCCTTTTGCGTAAACCTGTTCGTGCTCATTCAAAGCCCTTTCAATTTCGTCTGTCTGCGATAGAAAACCGACCCCCAGCGCTCTGGAGATCGGTCCACCTCGAAGTTGTTATCCTGTAACATCAATCGACGTGTCTGATATCAGCGCCTGATCGAGTAGCCGAGTAATCGCAGCGTGTCTTCGACCTCCTCGAGCGTTTCTCTCAACGGTGAATCTTCAACACCGTCCAGCGCTGCAAGTCGCTGGTGGACCTTATGGAGTCGTTTGGTTACCTGGAGTGCCAGTTCAACGCCGGCGAGATTGATCCCCCGATTTTCCACCAGATGCTTGACCTGGCGAAGAGACTCGAGGTCTTCCGCCGAATACAGACGCAGGTTTCCCGTTGTGCGTGACGGCGCGACGAACCCTTCACGCTCATACTTCCTCAGCGTCTGTGGATGCAATTCCAGCAGCCGAGCTGCCACACTAATCACATAAAGCGGTTCATTCTGGCGCATTGCCACTCCCGGGTAACCCGATTCCTGACTCGCAGTTAGTATAACAGCTTACACAGGCTGTATCAACTTTGGTAGACACGAGACTTCGACGGGTTTCCTATGCCGCGTGTGCGTTGATCTGTTCTGTATTGATCTTTGAGTACAGGTTCCAGCGTCAGCGAGGTTTCAGGTTGTAGCGCTCGGCGGACAGCACGTAATAGGCTACGTACGCCTGCAGCTCACCGAACGGCGCGTAGATTTCCCGCACCTCCGCAGAGGACGGCATCTCGCCCTCGCAGAGCCAGTGACCGGTGGACCGGCGAATACCGAGATCTCCCGCAGGCACGATTGACATTCTGCCCATCACATTCACCAGAAACCACTCCGCGGTCCAGGGACCGACTCCCGGGATTGACGTCAAGTGGGTCATCACATCCCGGTCGGTCTGGCGCGCCAGATCATCAAGCTCAAGCTCGCCGGCAATCGCCATGCTCGCAACCGTGAGAATCGCCTTTGCTTTGACCTGCGTCATTCCGAGACTGCAGAGTTGATCCACACTCGCCTCAGCCACCTGTTCGGGATGCGGAAACGACCAGTACCGCTCGTCATCCCAGTCGATCGAAGCACCGAACGCTTCAACGACCCGGCTACGGATCACCGCAGCGCCCCTGATACTGATTAGCTGAGCGAGAATCGATGACACCAGCCCTTCAAAAGGCGTGGGATCAATCGTCCGGCGCAACCCGCGAAGCTGATCCGCGAGCCAGCCGAGGGTTGCGTGTGAGTTCATGAGCTCATAGACGGGTTGGACGTCCTCATTAGAAGCGAGTAGTCGCGCCACGGTGGCGCGTTGTGCTGACTCGTCTGGATGACCCTGATGAACCAGTGATTCGACGGTCAAGGTGGTCTTCCCCGGTCCGGTGTCGTCGCGAACCTCGAGCAGAACGATCCCGCGCTGATCCTGGAAGGCGCGCCGGTATTTCGATCCAGACAGACAATCGACGCGTTCCTCAGGAAACCTGGCGAACGCGCCGACCGTACGATCGAGTGAATATGGTGGAACCGGGCGGATCTCAGTTGTCGTCAATCGGATCTTCCAGCTCGCGAATGGCTCGCCCGAACAGCACAACCAGATCATCATTCTGCTTGTGAGCCAGCTGCACCACTGTCAGTAGACGTCGGGCATCCGGGCGCCGATCCTGCATTGCGTACGCTCTGGCAACCGAGATATAGCCCATCGGCTGCAGGCGCCAGAATCCAGGGCATTTGGTGATATCGACCTCGGGATCACGCTCCAGTGCCAGGCTGAACTCCTCGCTCGCCTCGCGATAACGACCCTGCATTGCCAGTCTTATTCCCTGCTCGGCGCGCGTCCGGGCTGGGGAAACCGTTACCTCACGGGAGATGCCGATTGCCCCGCTCGAAGCGTCACTTCGGTCCCGAGTCTGGCTCAACCGGTTCGAGCGGGCGGTTCGTTCCCGCTTCGTTTCGCGCAGCCGCTGCAGATTGACTTCACTCATATGGTCCTCCTGACCTTCCGGTTGCCAACCGATGGAATGCGAATGTCGACGGCGGTGCCTCGGTGACCGCTGGAAAATCGGGCCAAGTGACGGAATCGACGGCATGGCCGGCATCGCGGGCCGAGCTCGCCCGGCCTGGGCAAAAGCCAGAGCGCTGAGTCCGATGATCGTCTGAATATTGAGCACGAGCACTAGCGCGACGCCCATCACGCCCAGGGAGATCAGGAGCCACTGCCAGGTCATCGACTCCTCCGGGCTGACCGGCGTGTTCGGGCGAATGATCGCCTCGTTGTCATTGACCCGATCGATGGTGACGTTCCCGCCAACCGATTGTCCGGTCGAGATCTCCGGCACATCCAGCCCGTTAATACTCGCGACGCCGATTGTTTCCCGAGAGCTATCCTCTGGATTGGCATCTAGCTCGTCGAATCCTCGATTGAGCAGATACTCCGCATCCAGATACCAGTTTTCCCGGTCACTTCCGAGCAACACAGCGATCACTTGCTTGTCATCTCGCTCGGCGACCTGCATCAGGCTGTGACCGGCACGTGTGGTGATGCCTGTTTTGCCGCCGATCAGCCCGGGGTAGATATCCAGCAGTTCGTTGACGTTGTAGAACTCACGCCCGTTGAAGGCGTAGTACGGGGTCGAGATGATCTCGGAGAATACCGGATTATCCATTGCATACATCGTCATCGCGGCGATATCGGCAGCCGAGGAATAGTGATCGCCCTGATCCAGCCCGTGCGGATTCTTGAGCGACGTGTTCTCGAGCCCGAGCCGTTCGGCTGTCGCATTGACCCGATCGACAAACCGGGAGATCGACTCCTGAGGGCTGTCTCCCGGCAGGTAGCCGAGTTCGCGGGCGATCGTCATGGCCGAGTCGTTGCCAGACGTCAACATCAAGCCGTGCAGAAGCGTTTCCATCGGGAGCGTCTCTCCGGCCTGCAAGCCGATCGATGCTTCCCCGACGAGATCATACTCGTTCACCGTCATATCGGATTCGAGCGCGGCAGTCTCCAGCGCAACGATTGCCGTGAAAATCTTCGTCAGACTCGCCGGGGCAACCTGCTCATCCATGCCCTTTTCAAAGAGCACCTGGCCGGAATCCGCGTCGACGACAATTGCATTGCGTGCGGTAATCGGCGATTCGTCGTCATCATCGCTGGCGAGGATCGGTGATGCCGTTGCTGGCTGCGTGAACAACCCCACCACCAGTGCCATGGCGACAACGATTCGCCAATGAAGCCCCAACTTCACCGGTGTGATCCCTTCCCGGTCGAAACCCCGTGTTTGGTGACAGTGTGTCACATTGCGAATCAGGCTTACGGGCGACCTACCCCCTGGCCGAGAAACCCATTGCCCTGCTGTCAGAATGTTGATCCCAGTCTAGCACTGATTTCATGTACGTACAACCATTACTTTCCCGGGACCGTGGTCCTGGATCTGTGACTGTCGTTCACAGGCTCCGGTCAATCCCCATCGTGATACCATCTACGGGACGATTTTCCGCCGGTTAACCGGCGAATCTGCATCTCGGCAACCGATCCTGAGGAGAGCGAACGCCATGACGTACGAATTTCCCGGCAAGGGCAAAGTCTCTGTTCTGAAGACGAAACCGGAAACGGTGCTGAACGACATCGGTGAGCTGATGCAGCTGGCCGACTATCAGGAAGCGCTGCCAAAGGATCTCGCCACGATCCTGAAGATCAACATCTCATGGCAGACCTGGTATCCGGCGTGTTCATCGAACCCGTGGCAGATCGAGGGCGTCATCCGGCAGCTTCAGAAGGATGGCTACGAACGTCTGATCGCCGGCCACAACGACACGGTCGTCGTCGATGCCTACGTCGGTGAGCGCAACAACAAGCACAAGTACGTCGTGGACAAGTACGGGGTGGAGAACGTCCATCTCTATGAGCCACATGTCGAATGGATCACCTACGAGCCGAAAGCCGAGATGATGGTCCTGCACGACATCTACCCGGAAGGCATCCAGATTCCCCGGATGTTCATCGGCAAGAACATCATCCAGCTTCCGACGGTCAAGACACACGTCTTCACCACCATCACCGGGGCAATGAAAAACGCCTTTGGCGGGCTGCTCAACCACCGGCGTCACTGGACCCACGCAGTCATCCACGAGACGCTGGTCGACCTGCTCTCGATCCAGCGGGAGATCCATCCCGGCGTCTTTGCGGTCATGGACGGAACCTTCGCCGGTGACGGCCCAGGGCCGCGAGCGATGCGCCCGCATGAGAAGGACATCCTGCTCGCCAGTGCCGATCAGGTGGCAATCGACGCGATCAGCGCCAAACTGCAGGGCTTCGATCCGATGGAGCTTGATTTCATTCGGCTGGCTCACGAAAAGGGCCTCGGCATAGGCGATCCAAAGGACATCGAGATCGTCGGCTACGACATTTCGCTGGAAGAAGCCTGGAACTTCATTCACGAGGACACCTTCGCCAGCAAGGGCCAGAAGATGATCTACCATGGCCCACTCAAGCCGCTGGAGAAGCCGCTGCTACGTTCGCCGATCGTGGGCTGGTCCTATTTCGCCTCGAACTTCTACCACAATGTTTACTGGTACCCGTTCGTCGGGCGACCACGGGTGAAGAAGGCGCTGGAGACCAAGTGGGGTCAGCTCTTCAAGAGCTACGATGACGGCAAAGCAGTGCTGCCGGGCCCGGAGCCGAAGGCAACCGCCATCGCCGCGGTCGTCACCTCGATCATGGTCACCATGTTCGCCTTCCTGTTGGCCCGGCTGTTCCGGCGCTAATTCAGTCCCCGGGCCTCAAAACGGGCGCGCATCATTGTGCGCCCGCCCCTTTCTGACCGTCGGGGTTGCGGAATCTTCGCCGCCGCACATGCGTTGGCAACGACAGACCCGTTCGCAATTCCAGGTGTCCGAAGAATGGTGAGCCGCATGACTGCAAGTGAAATTATTCTTTATACCCACAGCATGTGTTCTGACAGCCCAAAGGTTCGAGACTGGCTTCTGAGACGGGGTATCCAGTTCACTGAGCGGCAGATCGATAAGGACGCTGACGCTGCCGGAGACCTCCAGGCCGATACCGGCGATGTCGTGATTCCGAGAGTCGTGGCCCCGGCTGGCGTCGTTACCGGGTTCGATCCGGAGATGCTCGAAGAATTAGTCGGCCCGTCCTCCTAAAGTCTCGACCGGTGGCTCGGTCCGCGGTGGGCCGTAATCTCCCACTCGCCTGACCGCGCAGATTCGTCGTTCAGGTCGTCGTAGGCCTCGGCGCCGAGACGCCCGAGCAGGACATCATGCCGCTCTGGCCATTTGCCCGGGTGCCATTCAAATCGCTGACGCTCAAAATACTGGACGACGTGCATTTCTCCCGTATCCCGGTTGTATTCGCGGAACTCCTGACTGATCGGGTAACCAAATGTGGCAAGCCCGCCATAGTCCCGCCAGAAATCGCGGAATCCGCCGCAGAGTGTGTGTCCGGTCTGGGAGTAATACGTGCAGTGATCGTCATCCGCTCCTTGAACCGGTTGGAAGGCTGGCTCGTCACGACGATCCCTGGTCGCCTCCGCACCGAGACGCGTCATTTGCACGTCCAGACGCTCCGGCCAGGAGCCTTCCCGGTACTCGAGCCGGGCGCGCTCGAAATACTGGACGATTGTGCCGTCATCCTCTTCGATCTCAACCGATACCGGATAGCCAAGCAGCGATACCCCGCCGAATCGCTGCCAGAATCGCAGGAACACGTCTTTCAACTCCTGCCCGGTCTCTTCGAAGAACCGCCGCTCCGGAGGAGCCAGATCGCCGTGAACAAAATCTTCCACCGTGGCGAACTCGTACCCCATCTCCCGGAACCCATCGATAATTCCGGGAAGGGCGGCGCCGTCGGTCGCGCCGTGTCCTACGTGCATGAGGATGTTCGCGCCTGGCTCTGCAGCCTCCAATGCACGCTCCCGCACCTGCCACACTGGATGCCCGTACCAGCCCAGCGTATCCACCGTCCACATGATGTTCTCCGTATATCCGGCTTCTGCGAACGCGGCCAGCGTATCCCGCGAGTAATCTCCGTAGGGAGGTCGAACCCAGGGCTTGAGATCGACTCCAACCTGCTCCATTACCAGATCCTCGGTTCGTTTCAACTGGGAAATGACCTCTTCCCGTGAGAGTGGATCCGACTCCGGATGAATCATCGAACCGGTGTATTCGCCAGTGAGCGAGTAGTGATCCCAGGTGTGATTCATCAACTGGTGGCCGTCGTCAACGATTCGCTGCATCAGATCCGGGTTGTCCCGTGCCCACCGTCCAGTAATCGCCCAGGTCGAAACGACATCCCGGTCGCGCAGTGTGTCGAGAATCATCACCGCGTCGCCTCGATCAAACGTCACATCGAATGTCAGGGCAACGACCTGCTCATCGGTCTCAAACGTATCTCGGGTTGTCACGCGATCCGCAGCACTGGCCTCTGGCGGTTCAATAAACGATGACAGGAATCCGAACGTCACAGCCGCAGTCAGGATGAACAAGAAGATTGAGCGTCGCAAATGTCAACTCCAATAATGCGTACCTTGACCCGTTTGCCTTGATTCAGGCACCTCTCGGATCCGTGTCAATCTGGACGAACGACGATCAGATCCGGCCTAGTGAATGTGTGACGGGTTTTGCTGGCGTTCAGCCATGAGCTCGGGTTCGAAACGGACACCAGGCTCTGTCCGGCCGTTCGCGTTCCGGAATGAACGCCGAAGTCTCCGCAAGCCAGACCGAGCGACACGCTTCCAGGTCGGCGCCGGCGTCTCGTATCGATACACATCGATATCACAATAGTGGCCAAAACCGAGGCGCCGGTAAACTGATCGAGCCTGTGGCGTCGATTGCAAAACAGCCAGGGTGCACCCGATCGACTGAGCTCGCCTCAGCGCCAGCCATGTCGCGTAGGAACCAAGCCCGGATCCCCGCATTTCGGGGAGCGTAGAGACCAGGTAGATTCCACCCACTCCGTCCTGAACGAAGAGCGTGCTCGCCGCGGCTGGTTTGTCGTTGAGATAGACGATGTAATGCGTCCACTCGTTATCTACTCCCGACCGCGTGGTAGCCAGTACCGACCGGTGGAGAACGCGTCGGGCCTGTCTGGGCAATCGAAAGCTCCGGCCGACCACGGTGAGCCAGTCTCGGCAGGTGAATTGATCCTGGACTTCCCGCACGGTGATTCCGTCGGGAACCGCTGGCGGTGTCTCCAGTCCGGACAGTGAATGAGCCATTCCGGCCCATGACTCCTGATATGAGAATCCCTGCCTGGAAAGATACTTCCCGAGATCGGGAGGGGTGGCAGATGGCCCCAGGAGCCAGGTTATCGCCGCTCCGCGGGCAGTAAAGGTCTGCTTGATCTCATCGATCCGATCATCGACGACTTCACGGCTGAGATGGGCGTCCACTACGCGATTGAAGTACGGTCCACCGCTATCCTCCCAACTGAGCTCGTCGCTTACATGAAGGCTGCCTTTGGTTAGTCTTCCAAGACCGAGCCAATAGCTCGCGAGGTTCGATTCGAGCTGTTGCGAAACCCAGTTGGGATCGCTGGTGTTTCCGCTCTTTTCGGTGTTATGTGAATTGCTGGTGTACACGGATTTCCCCATTCGCAGCCTTGCAGTCCCCACTGAAGCTGTAATGCCTATGCGATCGCTCGTCGCGCGGTTGATTTGTCCCCGACTTCCTTCAGGGCACAAACATCCCGTGCAATCGCCAGCGATCGCTCGCTGGAATGCGTGCATGAACAATGCCATAAGCAACCCATTGCCTGCCGGAATCCTCCACCGCACGAATGTTTTGATCGAGCACGATTCCATGCTCCGGCACAATGGCCCAGGCACAAACAGCAATTCCAGCCATCAGCGATCACGCAGATCCTCGCTGAAGACGCCAGGAAACGTTGACGCTATCCTCGAGACAGCGCCGGAATCAGGGTGAGTCTGAATGAGTACGACAACGACGCCAGCCGGATTCATCGCCAAATGGCGGAACTTTGAGTTTGTCTCCGCACAACGGGAACTCGACCACGCCGTCCTCACCACCTATGGCTGGGGCGTCCTGATCCCCACCCTCGTCGAGGGTGAGGCAACCGAGCCTACTGAGCCGGACGGCGATTCACGTCATCCTGAGCCTGTCGAAGGATCTCAACCACCCACCACAGCCCCGTCCCCCGAAGAAGAACTCCTCGCCAGGCTGCTGGCACTGAATCTGGAACGGGCGTAAGATGATCAAGCTGATACGAAGGTTTTTCAATTGGTTGCGGGGTGTGCAACCGAGAAGGAGTCGGTTCGTAGAGACCAGGAATCTGCAGACATTTCCGTACGAGCGTGACGATGTTCCCCTGGACGAGGACTGGGAGCGCGGTCGCACTCCGTTCGTTGCGAGAAATGTCAAGGGGATTCAGGATTGGCTACTTCGGTTGCCGTATGAAGGAGAACTACGGTTCAAACGAACCAAAGATCGCCACGGAGTCTGGCTCAAAGGACACAATACTGTTGCCAAATGGTATTTCAAGAGTGACAGCCAGGAAGGCGCCGGCCGCTGGATTCACGCCTGGCTCCTCAATCCTTCACCAGGAGAGATCAGCGACGTAGCCCGACGTGCGAGTCACGGTGCGAAAACCAACTCAAAGGAGATCAGCTTCAACATTCACAACGAAGACGACCTGATCCTGCTCAAGGAATTCATACTGCGCAGAATGGATCTTCCCCTTGATCTGGCGCGCGATCAGTAGAAGGGCAGACTGTTAGTTCAGCTTCTGACCTCGAGAGGCGATCGAAGGCCGGTTCCGACAGAGTATTCCTGTTATCAGGATTTCCATTCCTCAAACGCGAGCTGATTCCGATCGAGGACCTCTTTCCAGTCAACTCGCCGTGGAGTCACACCAAGCTCGGCTATGGCAAATCGCACGACATCCTCGATTGCCACCCGCCCGGTCGGAACATGTAATTTCGGCAACCTAACAGAACGATCACCAACCTCAATCGACTCCCGCAGTAGTCTTCGACCAACATGAAGATGCGGCCTGGTCGTTCGACCAGTTCCCTTCGGGCTCCACTGATAGATAAGCACCTCTCGACGCTCAACGGTTTCGAGAGAGTACTGGTAGCCCAGGGTCACTACCTTGTATCGGTGTTGTCCAGGTTCACCCGTGTCGATCAGTTGGTAGTTTTGCAAAACCCGCAGAAAAAGCTCGGCAAATCCATTTAGCGGAGTAGGCCGATTGAAGTTGAGGGACAGAAAGTGTACCGCTGGTTCAAGACTCGCGGGGTCGCTTTCTCGAGTCAAACGTCCTTGAACGATGAAGCCGAGCGATTCCTGGATGGTTGAGGTATATGCCTCCAGA
>SLMJ01000026.1 GCA_007133615.1 Thermomicrobiaceae bacterium
CTCAAGGGCTTGCAGGAAAAGGGCGTACTGGCGTTGCCGGCGGGAAACCTCGTACTTCGGTTCCTGCCGCCGCTGATTCTCACGAAGGAACAGGCTGACACCGCTGTCGATACGCTGGCAGAGGTGCTCGGTTAGCTGATTATTCAGTGGCGGGCCTTTCGCCTGTGGTCCGCCGCATATGCTTCCAGTATCTCGCGGGTACTCGCGCCGGAACCGGCATCGATGAATCGTGCTTGCAGCGCTTCGGCAAAATGATCGAGCGCACCGGACAGCATCCGCGCCCGAAGTCGTACCTCAGCTGGAAGCTCTTCCCGGTTCAACGTCTCTGACAGTTCGCAGAGAAAGAGTGCCATCACTGCCAGTGACTGGCGCTCATCGCTGATCCGGAAGAAGTAGGTGATCGGGAACTGGTTGAGTGATCCTGTGACACTGACAAACCGAGTCGTTACCTGGTCGATAAGTTGTTCGACAGAATCGGCGCGTAGATCGGTTAGCTCTTCCGGCCCTGAATCCAGCGCCTGCTTGAGCAGCGTCGTCTCATGAGCGAGTGTCCGGCGTGTTTCGATGTCCTGGTAGATCGCCAGAATCCAGGTGATTGCGGCGCTCAGCAGAAAAAACCCAACCAGTGTCTGCAACGGCCCCACCAGCCGGAGCCACCCTATGGTCGGTGTTATATCGCCATAGCCGAGTGTCGAGAACGTCACCAGCGAGAGATAGAAAGCGGTCAGAAAACCGGTGCGGTGCTCGTCCTCGAGCCCCGAATCGAACGCGAATCCATCCGGCAGGAATGGCCAGTAGACAAAAGCGCCACCAGCAACCAGTAGAAGTGCCCAGGTGGCCAGCACCGACACGTACGCGATCGGACCAGCATACGTGAGCAGCGGAACTGGCAGATGTCGGGATACTCCCCAGACGATCCAGGCAATGCCGGATGTCAGGCGGCCCTGATCCTCGGGATCAAGCAGAGTTTCGAAAATATCCAGTATCGTGACAGTGACCAGGATAACTCCGACACCTACCCACAGGTAATCCATCAACAATCCTCTCAGAGCAGAACGCTGCTCGTTTCGCAAGCCGGAATGTCAGTGCAAGAGCAAGATAAACGCCGCGAGACACTGGTATGCTGAATATCGCGTGGGCACGTCATCAACAACAGAGCCGGAAGACTCCATCATGTACCAGCGATCCGCCATTACGTTTCGCCCACTTGAGCAGGACGACTTTCGCCTGATGTACCGGTGGCTTCGCGATCCAGAAGTTGCCAGGTGGTATGGCAGAGCGCCCGAAACGCTTGCGGAGGTTGAAGGGAAGTACGCTAGCCGGATCAGCGGAGAAGAGCCGGTTCAATGCTTCATAGTCAGCTATCACGAGAAACCCGTGGCCTACGTCCAGACCTATCGGATCGATCACGACTTCGAGTATGCGGAAGCGCTGGGAGTCGACCGCGATGCTGCCGGGGTCGATCTCTTTGTCGGAGAATCAGCCTTCCGGTATCGCGGTTTCGGTGCAGTGATGCTGCGTATGTTCGTTGACCTGATCGTGTTCGGTGAACCACGAATCTCGTGCTGTGTGATTGCCCCTTCGGTCTCAAACGTATCGGCTATCCGGGCATATGAGAAAGCCGGATTCCGCCATATCAAGACCGTTCGGGTACCACAAGAATCAGAGCCGGAATACGTCATGATCGACTGGCCAGACGAGATGGAAATGGAGTAGAGGCGGTGGCCCAGCGAACGTACCGAGTAATGGTCATCGGCGGCGGGATTGCCGGTTTGACGACCGCAATTGCCCTCAACCGTGCCGGCCACGAAGTTCGAGTTTTCGAACGCTATCCCAGGATCGAACCCCTCGGTGCTGGCCTCATCCTCTGGAGCAACGCCACCAACGCATTGCGAGCTATCGGCCTGGACAAAGCGGTGTGTTCCATCGGGCAACCTCTGGCTCGCCTGGCGATTGTTGACGTATCCGGTTTGACACTTGCCCAGACCGACGCTCGAATGATCAGCCAGCAAGCTGGAGCGACGACGGTGGCCGTCCACCGGGCAGATCTGGTAACGGCACTGCTGGCGCATCTTCCCGATGACGCTGTCGCAACGAGCAAGCAGTTCGAATATTTCTCCTTCGAGGGCGGCTCCGTAGTGGCTTACTTTGCGGACGGATCACGCGAAACAGGAGACGTGCTCGTCGGAGCAGACGGCCTGCACTCACGGGTACGAGCGCAAATCCACGGCAATCATCACCCACGCTATTCAGGCTACACAGCCTGGCGAGCGATCTCGCCAAACACTGGCAATCCGCTCTTAGGAGACGACGTCTCCACCGAGACCTGGGGATGCGGGCTGCGTTTCGGCTGGGTGCCGCTCACTGGCAACCGCGTTTACTGGTTCGCCGTGAAGAACGCTCCAGAAGGCCAGCATAGGGAACCCGGTGGACACAAGCAGGAGTTGTTGCGGCATTTTAGCGACTGGCATGCGCCGATTCCGGCGACGCTCGAAGCCACGCCGGATGATGCGATACTTCGAAACGACATTTTCGACCGCCCATCGCTACCGCATTGGGGTGTCGGACCGGTCACGCTCGCCGGCGACGCAGCCCACCCGATGACCCCGAACACGGGGCAGGGCGCCGCACAGGCAATTGAAGACGCGGTCGTCCTGGAGCATTACCTGTCGCGTTACCGGACGATTGACGGAGCACTGCGAGGATTCGAACAGTCCCGGATCCCGCGGACGTCGATGATTACCACCCTTTCCCGCCGGATCGGCGTGGCTGCTCAGATCGAGAACGCTGCTCTCTGCCGAATCCGGGATACCGTTGCCAGGCTTACGCCAGACGACCAGGGTGCCAGCCAGATCGAGGGCATCGTAAACTGGCAAGCACCTCAAATCCCCGACCGGTCAAGCTAATTCACAGCCTGTCTCCGGTGTTTGTTGCACCTTCGGACGCGTGCAACGATTGCCGGTGAAATGCGGAAACGCTCGACGGGAG
>SLMJ01000329.1 GCA_007133615.1 Thermomicrobiaceae bacterium
TCATTTATTAGCGGTGTCAATAGCCGCATGTGCGGCACGCTCAACGACTACCTCAATGGCAACCTCGAATCGGCCTACGAGTCGTGCAGCCTAGTGATTCACACATCTAAAAATTCGGCAATAGTTGAAAATGCCTCGGTAACCCTGGCTGATATCCACCTCCTTCGCGGCGAGTACGACCGCGTCTGGAACCTCCTCAAGGAAATTACTCCCGAGGGTCCGGAAACTCCTCCAGGAAACAACTACTTCGCGGCAGCGATCCAGGCGCATCGCATCGCCGCTCGGACGCTGCTCCGCACCGGGGAGGCCGAAACGGCCCGTCGCTGGCTGGAATCTCGCGACCACTGGCTTCAATGGAGTGGGGCAATCCTCTGGAACGCGGAGCAGCAACTGCTCTGGGCCGAGTATTTCCGGTCGGTGGGAGACACGGAACAGGCCGCAACGCTCGCAGAGCGCGCTTTGCACACAGCGCGAGAACCCCGCCAGCCATTGTCGTTACTGCAAGTACACCGGCTGTCCGCTGAGCTGGCAATGTGTGTTGACGATCTGACCACGGCTGACACTCACGCTGGCGAGGCCGCAACGCTTGCTGCCGAGTGCGACATCGCATACGAGCTGGCCTGCACACAACTCGTTCAGGCGGAGCTGGAGTTGCGACGCGACAATCAACAGGAGGCGCACAGTCTGCTCAAATCTGCCGGCTCCCGGTTCGAACGGATGGGTGCCCGGCCGGAGCTGGAGCGCATCGAGCAACTTCTCCGCAGCAACAGGGATTCCAGCTCAGCCCGCCCCTGGTCTCTTTCGAAACGCGAGCTCGAGGTTCTGCATTTGCTGACAGAAGGCCGCTCTGATCGCGAAATCGCAGAAACGCTCTTCATCTCACACCACACAGCGATGCGCCATGTATCCAGTATCCTCCGCAAGCTCGGTGTCGAATCCCGAACCTCCGCGGCCGCCCTTGCCGTTCGCGAAAACATCTTCTGAATCGGGATCACCTATTCTTCAGCCATTGATTAGTTGAGATCACCTATTCACTAACTACTCCGGGGAAATAGTCAGTCTCGGGGATGTGGCAGAGCCGGATCTGGGCCATGCTAGACCCACGCTCATCACAACCTCATCGAAAGGAGGCTGACATGCAGGGGTTCCAGAACATCAAGGGGTCGGCCAGAAAACGATTCATCGCCTTCGTGGCCGCATTGCTGACATTCGCGCTTATCACACCGGCTGCGGCCGCAATGTCGCTGGTTGCGCAGGCAGAACCCGACGAGGAGGAACAGGCGCAGGTCACCGCACCAGTTGGCGGACTGTCCTCGACCGAGATCCAGTTTCTTGAGGATAACTGGTACTTCGCGATCGACGATCTTGTGGAGGATGATTCCGAGCGAGAAGCGGCTCCCGAACGGTATTTCGGGCTGTCACAAGATCAGATTCTCTTCCTTGAAGATAACTGGCACTTTGCAATCGACGACGTGGTCGAGGAAGAAGCAGAGCAGGGACGCAGCGTTACCGACGCAACGATCCTGCGAAACGAGATCCAGTTCCTGGAAGACAACTGGTACTTCGCCGCCGACGATCTTGGATTCAGCACAGACGACGATCCTGTTGTCGAGCATCTTCCGATGACCCGCGGCGAGATGTACTTCATCGAGCAGAACACCGAGTTCGGCCTCAGCCCCTCTGGCGATTCAGAGGACGAAGAGGAAGACGAAGGTGACGATGACTCGAACGACGCCGGTAACAGCCTCACACACCCGTGGGGCGGTGACTCCACCGAGCTGGACTGGTAGTAATCTTGACAGCTAGACCCTTTCCTCCCACCTCTTGCATGACGGACCCCCTACAAGTTGGGGGTCCGTCATTTACATGGTCTGGGAAGCAGCCTTGCACCGCAGAAACGCTCGTACCCGGCACCTCAGTTGATACAATTATGTAGAGCACACATTATGTCGGGTTACGTTGTCAGTGAAGCCACTGGCAAGCCCCGGCATGTGTCTTGCATCCATCGAGAGCACGCGCCGGTGAGCTAACGAGAGTTTTCCCGCCAGATAGGCAAGACTGGCATTCGTTTTTCGCTCACGGCGAGAACTCGAAGGCAGGCACTCTACCTGTACGTACACTTTCCTGACTCGGAGAAACGGGTCATATCGATCGATCGAAACCCAGAATTCCGGATTATCCGGTCGATCAAAAGTGAGGTTGAGGTCAAGATGGCTACGAATCCGACCCAAACTCGCAACGATAGAGACAAGCAGCGGACCCCGCTGGTGCTGGAACGCGTGAACAACGCGATCCCGTATCCATCGATTCCAGCGGCAGGACTGTTTTTCGCTGCGATCGCCATGCTGCTCATGGCCGACTCGGCGATCCGTACGCCCAGCGCGCTGGAAATGAGAGTCGTTGAGGTCATCCAGGGCCTGGAACCCGGTGTGATGAGCAGCGTCCTCGGTTTCGTTGACGGAGTCACCGGACTGACGTTCGCGCTGATCGCGTCGGCGATCGTGCTTTCGATGGCCGCGATCACTCGCTCCTGGGGCACGGCGATCATCGCGTTCATGCTGCCGATTGTCACCATCGCGCTGACAATGCTGGAGCGCGTCTGGCCTTCCTGGACACTTCCGGGGATGTCGATGGTGGAACGTGTTATTCCCTCGATGGCGGTACCGGGCATTTCCAGCATCCAGGTTGCTGGTGCGGTCCTGATTTACGGACTTCTATTCTTCGTCGCGCGCCGGATCGATTTCTGGCCGGCTCGTCTCGGTATTCAGGGCGCAAGTCTGGCCGTCATGTTGCTGGCTGGTCTCTCGCAGCTCTGGACTGGCAATCTCATGCCAACGGAAGTGCTGATTGCGCTGTCGATTGGCGGTCTGATTCTTCTGCCCCTGATTACGATCGCGAAGCGTGTCGACTCTGCCTGCGGTGACATTCCGGCGGTGAAGGCGGGTGATGTTCCGGTCGATGAGTCGAAGCGGCATGCTCATGCGCTCACCAGCACCGTTGTCTTCAATGATTCGACCGTCTCCAAGATTTATCGTCCGGGATTCCTGCCACGAGCCATTTACTGGCTGGCGTTCCAGGCCGAGTTCCCGTATATGCGGAACACGGCCGCACTCCGGGCAGCGGTTGAACGCCGAAACCTGATCGGCCAGTTGACCGAATACTGGTATGGCTCGAACCACGTTGCCCGGGCGATCGGCGTCGACCAGATCTCGGGTCGCTATGCTATCACCAGCGAGTACGTTGATGGTGCTGAGCCGGAAGACCGCGAGGAAGCGAAGGCGTTCCTCCAGGATCTGGTGGAACGATTCGACGCCGCTGGACTGCCGACCTGGCAGATCGATCCGCGGCAGCCGCGGGCCACTGACAACGTACTCCAGACTGAGGACGGCCAGTTCCGCGTGGTTGACCTCGAATCCGGACTGGTCTCGCCGCTCGCCTCGTTCAAGGCGTGGCGACGCGCATTCCAGCGAGGACTGGTTCCGATGTACGACGACGTCTTCTTTGACGTGACACGCACGTACATCCAGGAACGCGAATCCGACATGCGGGCGAAGCTCGGTTCGACGTGGGTGCAAGAGTTGTACGCCACGCTCGACGCAACCGAGCGCCAGACGCAGATCTGGCACGACAGCGAGCCCCGCATCTGGAGCCGGTTGCTTGGCCGCCGCCGATCCTCGGATAGCGCCGGAGAACGACAGCACTGGGCGATCCAGTGGTTTGATGACGCGATCGCCAACTGGCGCGATGAAGGCCGCATCTCGGTTACCGAAGCGCGAGAACTCAAGCGACGCATTCACTCGCCGCAGTTCCTTCGGGTGATGCCGCACTTCGGCGTCCATCTCGGCACCGGTGTTTTGCTGCGGTTCCCGCTCGGTAGTATTGTCCGGGCTGCATACACCGGATTCAATCTGTTGAACGTGACCGTGCAGTTCGCGCTGCGCCGGATCGACCGGAACGAGTGGCGCGAAGGTGTCGGAATCCATTCGCCGCTGGTAATGCTGATCAGTGCGATACCTGGATTCGGTGCGTTCGCCTATCTGGCGTCGAAGCCGATTCGGTCGGACCATGTGATGCTCTGCATCGGGCTCGACGCAGTTATGATGAAGATTCCCTGGAATCTCTATGAGCGGACGCCGGCGCGCCGGATCGTCACCCGGACACCGCAATTACTGGATCGATTCGCGAGCGCCACCGGCCGGAACCTGCGCAAAGTACCGCAGTTCGCCTGGCCGCACGAGCATCGAACCGGTTC
The DNA here is from genome assembly GCA_007133615.1 of Thermomicrobiaceae bacterium. Classification (GTDB taxonomy): domain Bacteria; phylum Chloroflexota; class Chloroflexia; order Thermomicrobiales; family Thermomicrobiaceae; genus SLMJ01. Next base: position 4,253 of record SLMJ01000329.1, read on the forward strand.
AGCGCCCGATGCGAAACCTGCTGCGATCGAGGGTTCGACACACGGGCCGCTACGGAGTATCGTCTAACTGACAATCGCACCACATTGACCTCAACAAAAACGGCCAGCCCTTTGTTATCGGGGCTGGCCGCTTTCAGCTTTCCAGGTCGTGCCGTCTAATCCCGCACCCCGTGAGTGGACTCCGGGCGAACCAGGAACATCGGCCTGGTTGATTTGTGCAGAACCTCTTCTGCCACAGACCCGATTGCCAGGCGCCGAAGTCCGGAGCGACCATGTGTCGCCAGCGCAATAACATCTGCCTGAACATCCGCTGCTACGCTGTTGATGCGCTCGGCCGGATCACCTTCCACTACATCCCACGTCACCGTCAGCCCGCGCGCCTTCATCCGGTCCGCTATTCCCGCGATATACTGCTCGGCGTTGTCGCGCGCGGTTCGGCCCTCTGAATCCTTTTCCTGCGGCTCACCAGTTACCCAGCTTCGCTCCATATCGACCGACGTCATCAGATGAATCTCCGTGCCGTCCCGTCCGAAGACGTGCCGGGCAGGTTCCACGACAGACTCGCTGAAATCCGATCCATCCAGCGCGATCATGATCCTGTTCAGTGAGATCTCGTCAGCGGACGGCACCGGAGAGCGCAATGCCCGGATCATGAGCATTGGGCTTGTCGCCCGTTCCGCTACTTTCAACGCAACGCTTCCCAGGAGAACTCGACCCAGTCCGGAGCGTCCATGGCTCGCTATCACATAAACCGGGGAATCCTCGCCGATTCCGTTCATCGCTTCCCCGGCGCGGATGATCTGATCCACTGGATTTCCGTAGACCACCATCTTTTCGACATGAACATCCGTAATCGAATCGCCAACGTACGAGAGGTACTGCTCGGTTTCGTTCAACTGTTCAGTCAACTCATCGATCTGGCTCTCGTCGAACTCGGGAAGACCGGGATTGAACCCGATCGGCAAACTGGCAGAATAGCGAACCCCGGCCGGGCCCGAAGGAGGTTCTTCGATTGGAGGCAGATCTTCCTCGATCGGCGGCTCCGGAAGGTTTCCCGAGGGCTCCACCACCGAGAGCAACACAAGCGGCGCATTCATTCGCCGAGCCAGCGCCCGGGCATACGGGACCGCACACTCGGCAACGTGGGACTGATCAAGCGGAACGATTACCTGTCTTGCCATGGCCGGAGCTCACTTTCAGGTTATGCGGCGAAGCTATTCGATGCACCGATTGCGGAATCAACGCGCTATTGTTCTCACTCTAGTCCTGTCGTTGCAACGTTGGCATGCAGTTCATGTGCCACACAGTGACAATACCGTTGCAGACCGGAACTTTCCTGATAACTCGCTGCAACGTGTTAGTATGATCGATGGCGTGGCCGTCGCGCGTCACACCCGTACCGTTCCCCGGCGATCCGGGTTCGAAAGGAGTTGACCGTGCCTCGACTAATGTTTCTCCCGCCCCAGGACTCGCAGACCCGCGACTGGGCAGCAAGGCTTCAATCCGCCCTCCCCGAATACCAGATCCTGGTGCCGGACAATGAAAACGAGGCGATGGAGCAACTGCCCGGCGTTTCCGCCGCGTACGGCTATCTCACGCCGGAAATGCTCCAGGCAGCCGAGAACCTGGAATGGCTGCAGAGCCCCCAGGCCGCGCCACCCGCTGGCTACTACCATCAGGGACTGGTCGAAAGTGACGTCAACGTAACGAACATGCGTGGCATCTACAACGACCACATAGCCCAGCACATCATGATGTTTGTCCTGGCGCTTGCCCGCGGTCTGCCCTATTACTTCGACGCGCAGCGGCAGCGAAACTGGAACAAAGAGGCTCCACATTACTCGACTGTCGATCTGAAGTCAGCGACGGCGCTGATCGTCGGTGTCGGGGGGATCGGACAGGAGACAGCGAAACTCCTGCAGCCGTGCGGTACGAGGATCGTCGGCGTAGACGCTCGCTGGGAATGGGATGTTTCTGGAATCGAGAAACACGGTCCTGAGGCGCTCGATTCGCTTCTACCAGAGGCCGACTTCGTCATTGTCACCCTCCCACACACGCCTGAAACGGAAGGAATGTGGAACCGGGAGCGATTCAAGAAGATGAAACCGTCGGGCTACTACATCAACATCGGTCGCGGGATGACAACGGTTCTGGCCGATCTGGTGGAGGCGCTTGAAGCCGGAGAACTGGCAGGATGCGGACTGGACGTCTTCGATGAGGAACCACTGCCTCCACGACATCCGCTCTGGACGATGGACAATGTGGTTCTGACCCCACATATCGCCGTCCGCGATGCGCCGGATGTCGAGGAACGCCGCTATCACGTTCTGCTGGAAAACGCCCGCCGGTTCGCCGCCGGAGAACAGCTCCAGAACCTGGTCGACAAGCGGATGTGGTATTAAGGCCCGCCCCCGGCCCCTCTCACAGAACCTTTCCTGAGCGGAGCCGAAGGATCTGGAGAGGGGAGTCACGGGGGACGTGTCCTCTTAATCGATCGTGATCGTCTTCTCTTCAACCCATTCTTTCGTCACCTCGAATCCGAATCCCGGCGCATCGGTCGGTCGGACGTAGCCGTTCTTGATCGGAACTGTCCCAGGAATCGCGACCATCTCCTCCAGCGGAACGCCTGGTGGAGCCACGCCTTCGGATCGTTCACCCATCGGAATCGCCGGCATCGCCATGGCAACGTGCTGGCCATAGGGATAGTTCATGCCGGCATGGGTAATGACGTTCAATCCATGCGCTTCGGCGATATGGCAGATCCGAACCACTGCGCTCACCCCGCCGACCCAGAGAATGTCCGGCTGGAAGATGTCCACCAGGCCTTCGGATGCCGCCTCGGCAAACGGATGCAGCGTGTACCAGTGCTCGCCGGTCGCCAGCACCGTCGATGGAATCCGGCTCCGAAGTTTCCGATAGCCGCCCATGTCTTCCGGCAAAAGCGGATCCTCCAGCCATTTGACCCGATATGGCTTCAGCTCTTCGGCCAGACGAACCGCGTACTCGACATCCAGCGACATCCAGGCATCGACCATGATCTCAACGTCATCGCCCGCTCGCTCTCGAGTCCACGCAATCTGCTCGATGTCTTCGTTAATCCCGCGGATACCCTTCACCGGGCCATTCCGCAGGAACAACTTGACGGCAGTGAATCCGAGTTCCAGAAACCATTCGATGCTGTTTCGGTAGCCATATGACTGATCAACATTGCTTCCGTAGCAGTAGATCTGATCCTTTTGCGGACCGCCGAGCAGTTCGTAAACCGGGCGCCCAAGAAGCTTGCCCTTGAGGTCCCACAGCGCGGTGTCAACTCCGCTTATCGCATAGCTGGCGAGCCCGTAGGTGCCGTAGGCAGACGAGGCGCGACGCATCATGTCCCAGCACTTATCGATCGCCATCGCGTCCTGTCCTTCGAGTAACGGAGCAAAGTGATCGTTGATCACTCGCACAACTGGCGACGCGTGGTTCGCCATGCCCAGACCCCAGGTGCCGTCTTCGGCTTCGGCGATCACCGCAACTTTGCCCAGCTTGTTGGTCCAGTCGCCTCGGGTGAACTCCGCATATCGCTCCATGGGGCTAACGAATCCCGGATCGTCCGGAATCTGTGACACCCGCGGTTGAGTCGTTGGTTTCGGGGAGATGTCGACCACTGCGGCCCGGATACTCTTGATCTTCACAGCGCCTTCCTTCACTTGTGACGCGCCATCGCGTCCGGTTGTTCAACTACGAACGGTCAGAACCTTGCGAAAGGTAAGACAGGACCACCCGGATCCTTACCCGGCGACGGGTTATACTGGGCAATTTCGGGACGGCGTGCGTGTGTACAACACTCTGCACCAGCCAGGGCTATTGCGCAACAGGTAGTTACCACCGAGGACCTGTCGAATGTTCAGTCAGGCGATAAGGTTCGTGGCATGATTAATTAGATCGATGCTGCGCAACCATCGATGAAATGGAAAGTCTTACCAGTGCGTCAAAGCGATCAGTCCATCGAACCGATAAGCGCGGTTGGCAAGCTTGTCCGTCGAGCCAATCCACTCCGGGAGCGATCGTTCCCACACGAGATCCTCGACGATGGCAATCATCCGGAGACCGATCTCTACGGAACGTTCGAAGACATGCGCCGGGTCAATTCGCTGCTCGGTGGTACCAGCATCACACTCAAGGCCATCGAGCGACTGACCGGTAATATTCCGGCCGGCGATTCGCTGTCGATCGTTGACATTGGCGCCGGACACGCCGACATTCCCCGGGCGATTCGCGACTGGGCATCACGGCGGTCTCTCGGTCTCGAGGCAATCGCGCTCGACATCGATCATGCGACGCTGCTCACAGCGACGAGGTTGCCGGAAAACCACGGTTTCCACTTCCTGCAGGGCGACTTCCTGAATTTGCCACTTACCAACAATGCGGTGGATGTCTCGTTGTCATCGATGACTCTCCACCATCTCACTGACGACGATGCTGTGTTGGCTCTTCGTGAGATGGCCAGAGTGTCGCGGCGGGGAATCATCGTTAACGACCTGATGCGCACGGTGCACGGATATCTCGTTGCATGGGGACTGGGGCGAATCGCGACTTCGAACCGCCTGACGCGACACGACGCCCATCGATCGATCCAGCGCGGCCGCACGGAGGGTGAACTCGCCGACCTGGCTGAACGCGCCGGTCTGCAGGCGCCGGTGTTCGATTCGACGCTCGGCTACCGCACCGCCATGACGATTGGAGTGCAGCCATGGCGATGACCGGTCAGCCACATGTCCTCATCGTTGGCGGCGGTCCGGCCGGGTCATCCACCGCGACGCGACTTGCGAGGGCCGGCATTGATGTAACCGTCATCGACCGCGCTGTCTTTCCAAGGGAGAAAGCCTGCGCCGAATACTGTAGTCCCGGCGTGGTTGACGCCCTGGACGATCTCGGTGCTCTGGAGCGAATTCAATCGAGGGAACACGTCTGGCTCTCAAGCATGCAGATCGTTGCTCGCGGGAAATCAATACTGCTCGAGTTCGGATCCCATCGACCGTCCGGCAATCGCGCACTCGGCATCAAGCGATCGGTGCTCGATCAGGAACTGTTGCACCTGGCCGCGGAATCCGGTGCCCGCGTGCTGGAGAGTACCCGGGCAGTCAGAGCGACGCTGTCCGGCGGGGTCGTTTCCGGCGTCATTGCGAGGTCGGGCGAGCACGAATTTGCGATTCCGGCCGATTTCACCGTGGTTGCAGACGGACTGCACTCCACCATCGCCCGTTCGCTCGATCTTCACCGGCCCATCCGCTGGCCGAACCGGCTCGGTCTCGTCGCCCGTTTTACCGGTATGCCGGAGACAATCCAGGCCGGACAGATGCATATAGGCGATGGTATCTACTGCGGGTTGTCCCCGGTTACAGACCGTGAAGCGAACGTCTCGCTGGTGGTTCCCATGGGATCGAAACCTGCCGGGGTTTCAACAGGAGAATTCTTCGACGCGACGATTCGCACCATTCCTGGGATCGATCATCTCCTGGGGAATGCCCGGCGAATCTCACAGGTGCGCGGCGTTGGACCGCTCGGAAAACAGGCACGAAGATCGCACGGGCGGGGCTACCTGCTCGTTGGAGACGCCGCAGGTTTCTTCGATCCGCTAACCGGCGAGGGAGTTCACCGCGCGTTAAGCGGCGGGAAACTCGCCGCCAGCGCGGTCCAGCGTGCGCTTAACCGCCCCGATCGCCGACCGACCGGCTATCGCGGTGCCCGAAAGCGCATGCTGAAAGACAAACATCGGGTCTGTCAGATTATTCAGTTGTTGCTGCAGTCTCGACCGGCGCTGGACTACATCGCTGATCGGGCGGCAAAACGGGAATCTGTCAACCAGACGCTGTGCGGCGTCCTCGGCGACTACATCCCGGCCCGAACAGCGCTTCGCCCACGATTTCTGTGGGATCTGCTGCGCCCCTGAACCGCCGACGACTGGAAGGAAGGGATCAATGCATACCGAAACGAAAATATTCATTGAGGCTGATCCGATGACGGTGTACCGCTACGCCGCCGCAACCGAACGCTGGCCAGAGTTCCTGCCTCACTATCGCTGGGTCTACGAGCTCGATCGCGAAGGCGATAGCAAGCTGGTCGAAATGGCCGCGAACCGGAACTTCTACCTGTTCAACTGGCCGGTTCGATGGTGGGCGGCACAGACAAATATCGACGAGGAACCGCGTATCAAGTTCACCCACGTCGGAGGAATCACAAAAGGAATGGAAGTGGAATGGCTGTTCGAATCGAAAGACAACGGAGTGGAGGTAACCATCGTGCATGACCTGGAACTCAAGTGGCCACTCATCGGTGGATTCGCGGCGAGCTGGGTTGTCGGCCCCGTCTTCGTGGATGCGATCGCCGGGAAGACGCTGGCTCGCGTCAAGGAAATGGCCGAGGCCGGTCAGCCAGCACCGGCCGGGGCGTCATCATGAACCGGCGGGTTGTTGTTACGGGAATCGGCCTGATCACCCCGCTCGGAACCGGAAACGACGAGTCATGGGAATCACTTCGCGCCTGTAAATCGAAGGTTCGTGCGGTCGACTTCCTGAATCCTGATGAATTCAAGTCCAGGATTGCCGCGGCGATCCCGTGTTTCGATCCGCTCGACTACATGGCACCAAAACGCGCGAAACGGCTGGACCGCTTCAGCCAGCTTTCGGTTGCATCGAGCAAACTCGCCCTCGAAAATGCGGGCCTGACGATCACCGACGAGAACCGCGAAAAAATCGGGATCAACCTCGGGTCAGCCCTCGGCGGCGTTGGCTATGGAGAAGCCCAGCACAACAAGTACTTCAATGGCGGATTGAAAGCGGTCGATCCGATGATCGCACTCTCGGTCTTTGGTGGAGCCGGTGCAACCAACGCGGCAATCGAGTTCGGCCTGCAGGGTCCGTCGATGGGAAACGCGAACTCCTGTGCCTCTGGTGCGAATGCAATCGGCGAAGCGTTCCACATGATCAAGCGCGGCGAGATAGACATGATGCTCGCCGGAGGAGTAGAAGCACCACTTGCTCCAATGATCTTCGGCGGTTTCTCATTGATTCGGGCGCTCTCCACTCGAAACGGTGATCCGACGCATGCCAGCCGGCCGTTCGATGCCGGTCGCGATGGATTCGTCCTTGGTGAAGCCGCAGCAATTGTCCTGCTCGAAGACTACGAACACGCCGTAAATCGCGGCACGGAACCGATCGCCGAAATTACCGGCTACGCGGCGACCAACGATGCGTACAACATGATCGCGCCAAGACCAGACGGAAGCCAGGCAGGCCGAGCGCTGGCGATGACGCTCGATGAAGCAGGTATCAGTCCCGACGAAGTGGACTATCTGAACACCCATTCCACGTCAACGCCACTTGGCGATACCGCTGAATCTCTGGCCATCCATAACGCGCTTGGAGAACGAGCGAGCACGATACCTGTCAGCGGAACCAAGGGTTATTACGGACATCCGCTTGGCGCCAGCGGAGCAGTTGAAGCGGCATTGATGTGCCTGATTCTTCAGAAGGGCTGGCTGCCACCTACCCTGAACATGGAGAACCCGGATCCGGACGCCCCGCTCAATTTCGTCCGGGGAGAGGGACTCGAACAGTCGGTGGAAACCGTCATGTCATCCGCGCTCGGATTCGGTGGCATCAACACAGGCATGATCTTCCGGCGAATTTGACCACAGGCTCTGGACAGCATGCAGTTCTCATGTATGATGTCCGTGGCCTGACAATTCGACGGAAAGGAACAACGATGTTCAGGATCGCCGAAGTCCTGCCCCCGGAGCCGAACCTGGCGTGGGAGACCACGTTGCAGGCCGGTGTGACGGAGGTTGTGGGCGGACTTCCGTGGAACGACCGGATGAATCGGGGCGATGCTCCGTGGGACTACATGCCGCTGTTGCGTATGAAGCAACGCTACAACGATGCCGGCTTCAACCTCGCCGTGATCGAGCAGCGGCCGCCTCTCTTCAAGGCCAAGCGTGGCCAGGATGGCCGTGACGAGGAAATCGATACCGTCTGCACCCTGATCGAGAACATGGGCAAACTCGGGATTCCGGTCTGGTGCTACGAGTGGATGGCGGATTTCGTCGTCCATCGAACGAGCAGGACGATCGAATCCCGCGGCGGATCACTCGTCACCGGGTATGACAACTCGCTGGTTGCCGATGATCAGCCGGAACTGGGTCCGATCTCCGAGGAAGAACTCTTTGATAATCTCAGGTACTTCCTGGAACGAGTCATTCCGGTTGCCGAAAAGGCGGGCGTGACGCTGGCGATGCACCCGGACGACCCCCCGCTGTCGCCGACTCGTGGCGTTTCCCGGATCATGTGCAGCGTCGAGAACTACCAGCGCCTGATCGACATGATTCCCAGCCCGGTCAACCAGATCGCGCTCTGCCAGGGGAACTTCACCCTGATGACCGACGATCTTCCCGGTGTCATTCGCCATTTCGGCAATCAGGGCAAGGTCGCGTTCGTCCATTTCCGGGATGTTCAGGGAACTCCGGATAACTTCGTCGAGACCTGGCACGACAACGGCAAGACCGACATGCTGGAGTGCATGCGGGCCTGGCGGGACGTCGGGTACGAGGGCGTTATGCGTCCAGACCACGTTCCGGTGATTGCCGGGGATGATCCCAACCAGTACTCAGCGTACGCTGCCCTCTACGCTCTCGGCTACATGCGAGGGCTGCGAGATTCAGTTTATCGAGAGAAGCATTAGATCAATACGCGCGTCGAGCAACGGTGCTCGCCTTGACGCTGCCAGGAAAGGAATCCGATTAATGCCACCGCAGGTGAAGGACATCAATCGACCGGACAAAAAGATCGTTCAACAGCTCGCCGAACTCGGCAGCGCCACGGTTTCCAGTAGTCTCTCCAAGCTCGGCATCCGCGACGTTCATCTGACCGGACTCCAGAACTGGACCCCGGGCAAAGCGATCGCCGGACCGGCCGTTACCCTGCAATTCATGCCCCTCCGTGAGGATCAATACAAGCAGGACGAGTATTCTGACCCGGAAGAGCAGCTTCACCGCCATGCGCTTTACACCAGCCAGGAAGGCGACATCGTCGTGGTCGATGCTCGAGGAAGCATGAGCAGTGGGGTCTTCGGCGACATGATGCTCACTTACTTTGCCGGCAAAGGTGGTGCTGGCGTAGTGATCGATGGCTGTATCCGTGACTGGCCGAAGGCCAAGAAGCTGGAAAGCCTCGGATTCTGGATCAAGGGCACAACCCCGAACTTTCACACGCAAACAGAGATCTTCCCCTACGCCGTGAACGTTCCAATTGCCTGCTGCGACACGCTGGTGATGCCAGGCGATATCATTGTCGCCGATGACGATGGTGTCGCCACGGTGCCGGTCAGTATGGTTGACCAGCTACTCGAGCGCGCCAGCTTCCATCACGAGTGGGAAGACTTCTCGCGGGAGCGTCTGATGCAGGGTGGCGACCTTCGCCGGTACTACCCGTTGCACGACGACGCCCGGGAAGAATACGAGCAGTGGAAGAAGGAACGGGGACACTAACCTCATGCGAATTCGGACCGGCATCGGCAATTCGACTGAAGAAGGTGCCGCGTCATGACCGCAGCGAAATCAAACGAACTGGCAGCGCCGCTCGGGATTCTGGGCGGCGGTCAGCTTGGTCGGATGACGATCCAGGCCGCCAGCACGCTCGGAATTGACGTGGTCGTCGGTGATTTCAAACCTCGCTCGCCTGCCGGGAGACTGGCCCAGGGCGAAGTAATCTTCACTGGCGGTTGGGATGACAACGAAGCTATCACCGAGATAGCCCGTAGTGCGCCGGTAATAACCCTGGAAAACGAGTTCGTTGATGCCTGCGTGCTGGAGAAACTGGAAGGCGCCGGTTCAACCGTCCTTCCCACTCCAGACTGCGTCCGGACCGTTCAGGACAAACTCAAACAGAAGACGGCAATGCAGAGTGCCGGAATTCCGGTGCCGGAGTTTCGCAAGGTCGAACACCCCGACGATCTCGCAATGATCGGCGATGAGCTCGGCTGGCCGTTTGTGCTCAAGGCTCGCCGGGACGGTTACGACGGCTATGGCAATCGAAAGCTCGACCACGGCTCGGATCCAGCGAGTACGTGCGAGGAACTCGGCTGGCCGGAGCGAGAGCTGTTCGTCGAGCAGTTCGTGCCATTCGAACGCGAGCTTGCCGTGATTGTCGTCCGTGGTCGTGACGGAGAAACGATCAACTACCCTGTTGTCGAAACGCAGCAAGACCCGGAGCTGCATATCTGTCGAGTCGTGATCGCTCCGGCCGATATCCCGGCGACGGTTGCTGAGCAGGCGGAAGCGATCGCCCGGCAGGCAGTCGAGTCCGTTGGCGGTACCGGAACGTTCGGCGTGGAAATGTTCCTGCTGCAGGACGGGCAGGTGCTAGTCAATGAACTGGCCCCACGGCCGCACAACTCCGGTCACTACACGATCGAAGGGTGTGTTACCTCCCAGTTTGAAAACCACGTCCGGGCTGTCCTGGGATTGCCGCTCGGCGATCCGTCCCTGCGAGAGGGCGCAGCAGTGATGGTCAATCTGCTCGGCTATGGCGGCGAAATGCCCGGGAAAGATCAGTTCGACTCCGCGCTCTCGGTTCCGGGAGTTCACCTGCACAACTATGGCAAGGACCAAAGCCGCTACGGACGCAAGATGGGACACATCACCGCGTGCGGAAGTTCGACTGAGGACGCGCTTGATCGCGCTCAGCGCGCGGCAGACCAGATAAGGATGTAACGGGAATGAACGGCACTCCGCTCGTCGGAATCGCAATGGGCAGTTCGTCCGACCTGCCGACTCTACAGCCAGCAATCGATGTCCTTACCGAGTTCGGCGTCCCCCACGAGGTGCGGGTTCTCTCCGCACACCGAACTCCGGACCGCATGAGCGAATACGCCCGGACGGCCCACGAGCGAGGTCTGAAGGTCATTGTTGCCGGAGCCGGCGGCGCAGCGCATCTGCCGGGCATGATCGCCGCAAGCACGCCGCTACCGGTTATCGGTGTGCCGGTCGACACATCCTCTGGAACGATCGGCGGCATCGACGCCCTGTTGTCTATTGCCCAGATGCCGCGCGGTGTTCCCGTTGCCACCGTCGCAATCGGTGGAGGCCAGAACGCCGGTATCCTGGCCGCTCAGATCTGCGCCGCGGGGGATCCGCAGTTGCTCGAAAAGCTCATCAATTACAAGGAAAGCCTCAAAGAGAAGGTCCTGCAGCAGGACGAGGATGTGCGGAATAGCTGACGGCGTCTCGATTACCCTTCTCACAGCACCCCACTGATAATCTGACGAGAAACCTGCTATTCTGGTCACACAAACTACCCCCGTCCTTAACACAGGAGTAACCATCATGTTGCGCACACGGGTTACTGAAATGTTCGGTCTGGACCATCCGATCATCAGCGCACCGATGGCCGGAACCTCGGGTGGTGCACTGGCGGCGGCCGTATCCGCTGCCGGTGGACTGGGGATGATCGGCGCCAGTGTCTACTCTCCAGAGCAGCTTGCCGCTGAGATCAGGCTCGTTCGCGATCATACAGACCGCAACTTCGGCGTCGGGTTCATTACGTCCGCCCCGAACACCGACGAGTTGATGGATGTGGCGATCGAGCATCAGGTTCCAGTCATCGCGCATGCGTTTGCCGATCCGGGCCGTCACATCGCTGCGGCTTCTCAGGTCGGAATAAAGACGATCGTTCAGGTGCAGTCGGTTGAACTTGCGCGCCGGGCGGTCGCTGCCGGAGCGGACGCTATTGCTGTCCAGGGTATTGAAGCAGGCGGGCATACCGGTTACGTCGGGGGCACGCTCCCGATGGTTCCCGCGGTGATCGATGCGATTGGAGACATCCCGGTGGTCGCCGCTGGCGGAATCGCCGATGGCCGCGGTCTGGCCGCTGTGCTGATGCTCGGGGCAGACGGTGCCTGGATGGGCACCCGCTTTGTCGCCAGCGAGGAGTCGACCAGCAATGCACTCAGCAAGCAGGCAGTCGTTGACCACGGTGCCGATGAGTGGGTTCTGACCCGGATCTACGACATTCTGACCCACGCTCCGTTCCCGGACGACATCGGCGAGCGCATCCTCAACAATCCATTTATCGAGGCCTGGACCGGTTTTGAAAACGAACTCGACGAACATCGAACCGAGTTGCTGCAGCAGATCCAGCAGGGCAGTGAATCGGGCGATCTCGATATCATCCGGGTACTGGCCGGGAATAGCGCCGGTCTCGTGCACGAGATTCTTCCTGCTGGAGAGATCGTTCGGAGAGTCGTTGCCGAAGCAGAAATGATACTCCGGTCCCGGCCGTCCGGGATCATCATCGAGGGGGAAGCCGACACGTCCGTTGCATGAAGACTGGTTGACGATAACGCCCGCGTCAGAAAAAGTGACAAAGGTTCAGATTCGCGATATATTTGGGGTGAACGTACACCCTGGCGTCCGAGTGTGACGGTACGTGTATTGCGCGACCGAATCCGTCGGGGTAGAGTTGCCGTTATCGACGCGACTCGACGAACGAAAGGATGGTCGGGGTTCACCCGGCAAGCCGGATTTTCAAACGTCTCGGGATGCAAGGATCTTTTTCATGCAGCGTATTTTTCTGATTGCTCTTGCCGCAGCGCTGATCGCCGTTGCCGCACCCACCAACGTCAGCCAGGCCGTGGCAGAAGAAGGCCCCGATCAGGTCTATTTCGATGTCACCGGTCACTATCTGGAAGACGAGTTCCTGGATTTCTGGCGCGAATACGGCGGCATCCAGACGTTTGGCTACCCCCTGACACCGGCATTTGGGCAGGACGGAATGACCGTCCAGTACTTCGAGCGGCATGTCCTCGAGTATCATCCCGACAATCCCGATGAGTATCAGGTCCTGCTCCGACGCCTTGGTGCAGATGCTCGCGACGACCGCAATCTCGCACATCGCTGGCCCTTCGATGCGCACGAAGAGGAAAACCCGGATCGCTTCTTCCCGGCAACACAGCAGAACCTGAGTCACCGTTTCGCCGACTACTGGGAAGACAACGGCGGAACGCGCATCTTCGGCTACCCGATCAGTTCGCAATTCCGGCATCACGGAACCCGCGTACAGTTCACTGAACGCGCCATTTTCGAGCACCATCCGGACAACGATCCGGAATGGGAGATTCTGTTCGAACGACTCGGCGCGCAGGCAGCAGAGCGCGACGGTGTCGACACCTCGCCTCAGGAGCACGACGGCGCCACACCGCATTACGATGAAGATCTCTGGCAGGAACCAGAGCCCGAGCCTGAACCGGCGACATCGTCCAGTGGCTCATCAGGCTCAACAGATTCGGAAGCTACATCGAATTCCCCGGCACTTCCGGCCGAACTTCGAATCGATCGGATCGGTGTTCGCTCGAGCTTCGAGCACCTCGGTCGAAACTCGATCGGCGCAATGGCAGACCCGGTCGGCTGGGACAACGTCTCCTGGTTCAATGAAGGTCCACGCCCTGGTGAACGGGGCAACGCTGCAGTGGCCGGACATCTGGATCGGCCCGGAGGAGCGCCGGCGGCATTCTGGAATCTCAGGCAGTTGCGTCCCGGAGATCGCGTGACGGTGATTACCGAGGCTGGCGAGGAACTCGTTTTCGAGATCACTGAGATGGAGCAATTCCACATCAACAACCCGCCCACCAGCAAGATCTTCGGTAGCTCCGACAGCCGCGACATGAACCTGATCACCTGTGCCGGGAACTGGGATACGTCAATCGGAATGTATGATCAGCGTCTGGTGGCCTATACAACGCTAGTGAGTGACTAGGCGCGCATTTCGCCTTGTCATCGTAGGGGCCGACGCCCCGAGCCTGTCTCACAATTCAGAATCTACCGGTAGATTGGGCAGCTCCGTCTGCCCCTGCCCACCGAATCGCCTGTCGGACTGGGCTACACGGAGGTGGCCGGTCTACCAGATTCCAGCTATGAGACAGGCTCTCTCTGTCGAGCCGAACCGGACCCATTGATAGCACGATCCCACAGGCGGTGCCTGTCTCAGAAGTCGATTCCCGCCGGCAGATTGGGCCGCGGAGCCCGCACTGAGTTTGCCGAACATGTCTGCTCCGGACTTCCAATTCGCCCACCAGAAAGGGCCACACGGAGGTGGCCCGTCTACCAGAAACAGGGCCTGAGACTGCCTCGCGGCGTGAGAACCTACACCCCAACCACGCTCGTTCGGCAAGCGCAGGAAGCCTGAACCGGGAACTCCGCCCGGGCCTCGGCCAGCGTCAGACGCTGGCGAATGATCTCCGCTTCGTCACGGCGTCCCATCCGAACCAGGCACTCGTGGTATCCGTGCAGCGCCCAGACGTTGTCTGGATGCCAGTAGGCCCGGGGAATCGACGAATCAAATCCGAGATCTTCGCGGTAGACCTGTAACGCCTCTTCGACCTGATCCTGTTCGAGCAACAGCGCACCCAGGGCATGGCGGGTCGGCTGCATCCAGGACCAGGGTTCGTCGTACTCCAACCCGTCTTCCATCCTGATCGCTCGACGCAGGTAATCAAACGCGTGCTCGTGATGACCCTTGCGATATTCCAGTTCTCCGCAGAGCATCGCATCGGCAATCTGCAGAATGTCCAGATAGCGATTGTTATGCAGGTAGCGCGTCTCCGGCACCCAGCCAACCGCCTCCTGGAACAGTCGGTACTGCTCGTCAGCCTCCGGAGTCTGACCGGTCGCGGCGTAGGCCACGCCCTTCGCGTAGTGCGCCGTTGCGACGGTCACGCAATAGAGTTCGCGGTCTTCCGGAATCGGCTCGTCAATGATGTCCTGCCAGCGTCCGAATCGGATCATCACATGCCATTTGATCGGGAAAAACGCCTCGAGCCAATCGGCCATCGGTGGCGATTCCCATCGCAGGAGTGCCTCAGGTATCGTTGAAGCCATCTCCTCATACGTATCCATTGCGACCTGATACTGGCCGAGGAACATCGCCCCATAGATCTTGAAATGGTAATTGTGAACCCGGTAGAGGGTGTAGTAGTTCTCGCACCCATGCACCTCGACGTACTTTCGGTCGGCAACGATCGCCGCGTGGTTCGACGCGACGACGTTCTGGTAGTCTCCGCACAGCACGTCGATGTGCGTCGGCATATGCTCCAGATGTCCGGCATCTGGCACCAGACCGCGAAGCCAGTCGGCTGACTTCAGGGCCTTCTCCGGCCTCGGTGACATCTCCATCAGATGAATGTACATGTGCGTGACACCGGGGTGCTGTTGAGCCTCAGGGGTATCGAGCGCACGCTCAAGAACCTGCTGAGCCTCGAGCGTGCTGGCTTTCGGGTTGCTCACCCCGGTCTGAAGATCCCAGAGTTGCCACGGAGTCCGACACATCAGCGCATCTGCAAACAGCGCAACGATATCCATATCGTCGGAGAACTGCTGGTAAACGCTTCGCATCGCTTCCGCGTAGTCATCGTAGAGCTTCTGGAAATCTTCAACAGGTGTCTGCGTAGGGTAGCGCAGGCGCAACGTCTCGATGATTGCCTGTTCCTTTTCGGAGCCTCGACCACGAAGGGCTAGCGCATTCTGAGCTTCGTCGAACGTCCGCCGGAACGTCACCTGCAGCTCGCGTTCGTCGAACCGTTCCCATTGCTTGTTGTAATTCGGTCCGGCCGCGAGCGCGATTCCCCAGTACGCCATGGGGCAGTCCGGATCTTCAGCAACGGCTCGTTCGAAACAGGTCACCGCTTCGCGATGGTTGAATCCATAGACCCAATTCAGGCCACGGTCGAACCAGAGTTGCGCGGATAGTGACGAAGTCGTGATCGGAAAGGTGTGCGTGCCGAGGTCAAAGTAGTCGTCCATGGCGACTCCGTTTCGTTTCAGGTTCGATCCGCATGATCGTTCTGATCGTTCCCCTCAGATCGATCAATCTTTGGTGGTGTCTGGTCATGCGGATTCCGGCGTTGCGAGCCGGTCCGCGCCAGCGCATCCGGGTCGGAGCTGATCGTGTCGATGTTTCGCTGCAAGTAAACCACCACGGCGAGGTTCAGGAGAATAGCGATGAGCAGAACGAGGGCTATCCATCCGCCAATGAACTCCCACACAATGATGTTCAGCCCGGCCAGCAGCAACGCCACGCCCACATAGAACGAAAACAACGCGGCCGCAAAGTACACCGCCCAGCGCTGGACGATCCGCCGCAGCCAGGAAGTCCGGTCGTCGACGTTCATAGATCGCAGGCCACGGTCTCCCATATCCAGAAATGGCAGATAGTTGTTCGCCTGCGCATTGAGCGCAAACCCGATTGCCGAGATAAACATGAGCGTCGCCAGCAAAAACGACACCAGCGCGATGTAGATCAGAACAGAAGGATCCTCACTTGCCGGATCCAGAATCAACTGGACTGCGATGGTTATCGCAAAACCGGCAAGCACGGTCGAAAGCAATGGGAAGGATGTTCCGGCAACGTCCGGCCCGTTCGGTTGTTCCGGTGTCTGTTCGAAAACTGGATTGCCGTGCTCCGGGTCGTTGTTGCTATTGCTCATCTATGCACCACCGGGTTCGAGTCGACTTGAGATAATGCTCGATTCAGATTAGCAGGTGCATCGATGCTCGCCAATCAGTTTGACCAGAGTTGTCGCGCATCTGATACGCGATAACAACGCGCGCTACGGGAATGAAATGCAGCACCGGCAATAATGCAAACTAGCGGAAGCGCGGGGTTCAACAACGGAGTGCCCAAGGTGCCTGTCGAATCAACGAGCAACCCCATCGAGAGGCAGATGCCGGACGGGATTCTGGCATCCACCGCCGATCAACCGAATCTGCCGGAGGTTAGTGGAACATCGTTCCCGCTGTTGACCACCGTGCTTGCCGGTTTCGCGGTCACGATCGCGGTGCAGCTGATCATAAGGCCGGATGCGGCAGAGGCGCTACCCCTGCGAATCACACTCGGGATTGTCGTGTTTCTGGCGAGCACGCTCATATTCATTGCATCAATCGTGTTCGCGGTGAACGCCCAGGGACACAACTACCTGCCGTTCATTGACCTCAGCCAGGCACGCGCAGCCGATTTTGGTGTGAGCGACCGTGGGCGCTGGATCCAGTGGCTTCACGCCGGCTGGACCAGTTTCCACACGGCAGCAATCACCACGTTCTACGTTGGAATCATGCTGTTGCTCGGTGGCGTCAACCTGATCGTCTGGGAGTTTGTGGGAGCCGGTGTCGGGCTGATTGTTCTTATGCTTATCCTGGCCACGATCGGGCTGGTCGTTCTCGTGGGACTCACAATCGAGCGACGACAGCGTGTGACGAGCGAACTTCACCAATCTGCAAATCCGGAGACATTCACACGTCCGGAACGACGGGAGACCTGAACGGGGGAATTCGCGGAAGAAATCGACGAGAACGAACGCAGCGATTGAAGATCTCGCCCGGTTCGGGCGAATCGAAGGGAGCAAACTCCATGACCACAAGACTTATCGTGCCACTCGATCTTTCAGCTACTGCGGAAGCGGCACTTCCGCTCGCCAGACGGCTTGCGAAACAACTCAACGCCGAGGTAACGCTCGTTTCGATTCTGGAAGTGCCGTCATCGTTTGGTCATTACGTTGAAACGCCGACCACCACACGCCTGGACGACGGAGCAACCGGGTTCAGGAGAACAAGCACGATACCGGACAGCCCATACGGCCAATGGTCCGGATGGAGCAGTTCTGAGCCGTCTGCGAAGCAGGTCGAAGAGGTGGCGGAAGAAACAGCCGCGGCAGAACGATACCTGACGACCGTCGGTCGCTCGTTCGAATGTGATCATGTTGAGAAGGTGGTCCGCTTCGGAAGTCCGGCCGAACGCATTCTGGAAGTCGCTGAGACACGGGACAACCCGCTGATTGTCCTGGCAAGTCACGGCCGGACGGGTATCGGCCGCGCGATCATCGGTAGCGTTGCTTCCCGTGTTGTGCAGGCGGCCCGACACCCGGTATTCGTCGTTCGTGCACGCAATGGCAACGACCAACAGGACCCGGACACGCCGTTCAGCAGCGCGCTGGTCCCCGTTGATGGATCAACGTTCGCCGAGCGAGCCATCCCACAGCTTTCAAAGCTGTTTGAAGGTGCAGGAATGAAGCTCAATCTGCTTTACGTCATTGAAACGCCGAGATTCGCCAACAAGGGACATGCCGAGGAGTATGCCAAGTGGCTGGCGAACCAGGTGAGTGAAGCGGACCTGCCGGCAGGCTATGAAGTGACGGAAGGCCGTCCATCCGACGAGATCAATGCTGCTGCAGCCCGTCATGACGTGGACATGATCGCGATGAGCACCCACGGGCGCACCGGGTTCGATCGGTTCGTCCTCGGCTCAGTGGCCGAGCGCGTTCTGCACGTTTCGGAGCGACCACTGTTGCTGATCCCGGCCCGGGCGTCAGTCGAATAGCAATCGAACGCAGTTCCGGGACCGGACTCAGGCCGACACCACGCCCTCAACGGGTTGGCGGTACATCACAGTCCGGTTCCGGCCGTCTCGCTTTGCCTCGTACATCGCCTCGTCCGCCATATCGATGACGTCTTCCGGATCGTCGGTGTCGTCCGGGTAGAGAGCGACGCCGACACTCATCGTCAGCGTAACGCGCTGACCGTCGAAGATGAACTCCTGCTCCGCCAGCGCCCGCCGAAGCCGTTCCGCCAGTTGTAGAGCATCCTCTCGAGTTATGTCAGGCGCGATTATCATGAACTCTTCCCCGCCATATCGACCGGCAAAATCGCTGCTTCTCACGTTCTCCCTGAGGATGTCAGAAACGCTGACGATCACCTGATCACCTGACTGATGTCCAAAGCTATCGTTGAACCGCTTGAACCGGTCGATGTCCATAAACAGGACCGCAAGTGATGAGTCCGTGCGTTCCGATCTGGCGACTTCGCTTCCAAGCAGATCATGCAACGCCCGGTGCGTGAAGAGGCCAGTCAAGCCATCGCGAATCGAAGCATTTGCCGCGCGAAGAAACGCCTTCTGGTTGTAGCGCAACATCGGGATCTGCCAGGCCATCATCAGGATTACGATGATCCCGACCCCCACCACCATTCCCGGGCGATACTCTTGCCGCCAGTCGAAGCCCTCCATCCCGAAGCGAATTCCGACCAGCATGATCAACACTGGATACGGGAGAATCATCTGCCAGAAGGGCACGGGTGAGATGTCATCGACCAGACGAGCGTGTCCGGGTTGCTCACTGCGACTGACCAGCGCTCTGACGCGCAGTACCGCCGCCAGCGCAATCGCCAGTAGTGAAGCTGAACTGGCTCCATTTGCCACAAGCAGCGGAAGGGAGTGCCCGTCGCCCTCTACGCGAACCAGATAGGCGAGCAGGCCAATCTGAATGAGAATCATGCACCCGATCGAGATCATAAAGGCGATTGCAGTGGGCCAGAGGTCCTCGCGAACCTCGCGCATCATGATCCAGAGCATGGTGAACATGAGGATCGCGACACCGATAAGATAGTTCGCAAACGATTGCAGGTTGAGCGTGCCCGCAATCCCGGCCGACACTGCCGGACCGATCATGATCGGCCAGAACAGCGTTCCCGTCGCCACAACCACGATTGTTGCGCTGACGAACGACGAGCCGGCAGGGCGTCGCCGAGAGGACCACGGGATCAGGAGCAAACCGACGAGAATAAAGAGAAACGACAGTGCGAACAGGACATCGGCAAGGACGATACTGTCCGGGGTACCCGGGGTCAGAAGCTCTTCCCAGGCGTAAATCGCGCGACCAATAACGATTACCAGCGCGCCCACGGCAATGATCGCCCAGGCGCGATTCTCACGCGTGCGTTCCCCTGACGACCCGACGTAGAAATCGACCCGGCTCAATGCCAGCAACGCCGGAATGACCGACGCGACAATGGCCGTGATCAGGACCATCAGTGTGTCGATCGTGTGAAAGTAGCGGTCAAAGAACACGGCCGCGACCGCAAGCGGACCGTAGACCACGAAAAACGCACTCGCACACAACGCAGCGAGAACGGTACTCCGCGTCTCGCCTATACGCCGCACAAATTGTGAAATCGAATCTTGCAAGGGACCCCCGATTCCCTCGCATTGCGCGCTACCGCTTCCCCCAAACGGGTAGCCTACTCAACGACTGAGCAAATTGCAAATAACCACAAACTGCCCATCGTCAGGTTGCGCACAGCGTCCGGGATAACTGTGAAGGACACACAAAAATCCCCGGTCGGGACATACCCGCCGGGGATCTCCGCTTATGTCTGGCGCACTGTTCAGGTCAGTCGTTCGGGACGATATCATCCCGGTACTGTGGTGGCTGGGCGGGTTTCTCACGCCACTGGCTACCGTTGAGTACCTGAGCAAACCTGACGTCTCGCTGTGACGTTTGCGAGGCAGCTACATCGCCGCCATGATGGTGCTCCATACGGGTCGAGCCGCATTCCGGGCACGTCTGTGTGTAGCTCATCGGGTGTACCTCCTTGTACATCCAGTATCGCCAAGCTATCAGTATGCACACTGCGAGGCTGCTTGACAAGCTGTCGAACCCGGAAAAGCGATGGGGTGGCTCGTTCCGAGCCACCCCATCCGCGATTCTTCCCTGTGCTCTGCGTGTCTTCTAGATGTCCCGATAATCGTGCAGCTCGATCAGTTCAGCGCCGGATGGGCAGTATGTGCCGATCTCGCTCTGGAACCATTCGGAACTTGCCTGTACTTCAGACGGAGTTGCATCACAGGCAGCCGGTGCCGAATCGACCATCTCCGTCTCCACTGGATCGAGGTGCCAGTCCCAGGGGACATTTGCTGCGCCCTCGTCCGGCGGATCGTCACTGAACGGGCCGTATGGGAAGTGGCCCTGCAGTTGTCCCGCCTCCATGGCTTCCAGGTCGCTGATCGTCTGATCGTCAGTTACCCAGACGCGGAATTGTTCGCCATCGACATCGAAGATGCCGATCACGCCGTCCGCCGGAGTTGCCAGCGGCTGCGTCAACGGACCTCCATCGAGTAGACCAGTCGCGCGATCGATGTCCTCGAACTGCGTGGCGGTTTCCTCGAGCTGGCCCATCAGCCGAACATCGCTGATGTCACCAGCCGGAGTGATCTCGCCGCTCAGATTGACCGTTGCGTGACCGTCGATGATCGTGACACGTTCGACTGCAAGGTTCGCTCCGCTGGCGGTCCACTCGTTGTGCAGTGTTGCGTGTTCGTAGGTGAACAGTTCGCCCAGCGTGGCGGTAATTCGACCTTCGGTCGTGTCCTGCTCGGGGATCTGCACATCGACCGGCACCAGGCTATCGCCTGGAATTTCTTCCTGTTCGATGTCCGTCAGGAAGATCTGGGCATCTTCGGTTGCAACGTCATCCTGGTCGTCGTATCGCCATTCGTAGTAATGCTGGCCGACGTTACCTGTTTCCACCTGCCAGCCGTCCGGGTTATCCGGCGTGTACGTCATACAACGGCGCTCGAAGCACTGCCACAGGATGTCTTGGGATTCTCCGTCAACCGGCGTCGTCGTCCAGTAGGCCTCAGTGATCGGATACCCAGTTGCGTAGAACGGATTCTGGAACAGGTCCTCGGCGACAAGGTTTCCTGCGTCATAGATCAAACCGGTTGAGTTCATGAAGTTCCAGAACGGCTCGGCCACGGTGTGGTTGGTTTCAGACACATGCTGGGCGGCTTCAATTCCGTGTGCCGCGTACTCGTCCGACTGCTCGATCGTCGTCATCGCCAGATACTCGCTTATGACAGTACCTTCAGCCAGCGGATCAACGTCCTGCAGTTCAAACGAGGCGATGTCGGCATAGGTCGGGCTTTCCGAACCTGCAGCGTCACCGGCGATCTGTACATCGGCCGGATCCGGCGAGGTGTCGAACTCGTTGTCGCCAACCTGGATCGCGCCCTCGATCATCTCCACGACCAGCAAGCCGTTGGTTACCGACCACAGACCTTCGGCGTCCGGATCGTTAATCTCCATCCGCGACTTGTCGAAGTACTGAACCAGACGCTCGCCACCAGGCGAATCGGCGTACGGCTCCATAAACGCATCTGTGTGAGGTGTTGGGCCCCAGATCCACGTCCGGTCGACGTGACCCTCGATGACGGGTCGTTCAGTTCGGTCCCGGCGCTCTTCAAAGCGAGGATCACCAAACGGATGGTCTCCGTTCTCGTGCTCTGCAGTCGCCGGCGCCGCCACCGAAAGGGCGAGCAGGCCCGCCATGACCGCGAGCAATCGCTTCTTGAAAGGCACGTATGTCTCCAATCCCGTGCTTCACGGATAGAGCAGAACTCTCGTTCTGCTATTACGCGAAAGCGGCCATCCGCCTTCCGGATGTTAAGTCGCATGGACATCATGATCCGTTACAGATCCGGAAGCGATACCGATTTCAACGCCCATGAGAAACGCAATCGGAATGCCAGACAGTCATTGCCGCG
Source organism: Thermomicrobiaceae bacterium (assembly GCA_007133615.1). GTDB lineage: Bacteria > Chloroflexota > Chloroflexia > Thermomicrobiales > Thermomicrobiaceae > SLMJ01. Next base: position 26,653 of record SLMJ01000329.1, read on the forward strand.
CGTGAATGGGATTGCAGTTGTTAGCGGGAAGTTCCACTCCGTTCGAGTGCCTGCTCGAAGTCCGCGACGATATCTTCTGCGTTTTCGCACCCGACCGAAACTCGAACCAGTTCATCTCTGTGCGGCCAGACCAGCGTGGAGACATCGCCAAGGCTTACCGCGTGGTCACACAACTCGAGCGCTCCGGCAAACCGATTCCCGGCCTGCTCATCCCCGGCAAGCGAGAACGAGAGCATTCCACCGTAGCGACCGTTCAATAGTCGCTTCGCCACGTCATGTCCGGGGTGCGATGGCAATCCGGCGTAGTTCACCCGGGTCACATCAGGTTGCCGGGAGAGAAACTCGGCGATCTGCATGGCGCTGTTGCAGTGTCGTTCCATGCGCATGTCCAGGGTCTTGATACCGCGAAGCAACAGCCAGGAGTTAAACGGGCTGATGGGCGATCCCAGGACCTGAATCTGATGGCGCACCTTCTCGATCAGGTCTGCTGAACCCGAAATCACCCCGGCCAGGGCATCCCCGTGACCACTGATGTACTTCGTGGCGGAGTGGATCGACAGATGCGCGCCATGTTCCAGCGGTCGGAACAGGTACGGGCTGGTAAACGTGTTGTCAACGATGAAGAGGATACCGGCGTCCCGGGCGATCTCGGCCAGCGCGGGAATGTCGGCAACTTTGATCGATGGATTCGAAAGCAACTCCGCGTAGAGAACCTTCGTTTCCGGCCGTATTGCTGCACGAACCGCATCCAGATCCGCGGCATCAACCCGCGTCACACCGATCTGATACTGCGGTGCTTCTTCCTTCAACCAGATGTTCGCCCAGGTATAGACATCGTCTGCGGCAACAATGTGATCGCCCGACTTCAGAAAGGCATACAGCGCGGCAGCGATCACCGACATTCCGGACGCTCCGGCGACCGCCGCTTCAGCGCCTTCCAGATCAGCGACCTTCTTCTCGATCATTGCCGTCGTTGGATTACCTTCCCGGGTGTAAACATACCCTTCTTTATCTCCGGCCAGAATCGCTGCCTTTTCTTCGAGTGATTGAAACGCATAGGTCGAGGTCAGATAGATGGGCGGGTTGTGCGCGCCGGTTGCGGGGTCCGGCCCCTCGCCGGAGTGAATCTGACGGGTCGCAAATCCGTGCCGGGTGTCCCTGTTTTTCACATACCGCTCCTGTGATAAGGCGCAAATCCATTCGCGAAATCCTAACAGAACTCGATTTCGGCAGAGACGATGGTGAGGCTAACCCCACCATAGAATCACCGGTCCGCTCCATTCCCCGTCAATCCGCCGATCTCTACAGTTGAAGGTAATGAGCAACGTGCGTCGGACGTCACGCATCTCGCTCGATAACGACTTACAATCTCACCGGAGGAAACACGATGGCGACCACGTCTACAACCCGGCAGGGTGGATTTCAGGACATTCTGCCGACCGGCAATCCGCTCCGGCTGATCTTCTCGCTGGAGCCGATCAAAGCCTTCATCTTCCTGATCCTCAGTTTCATTCTGGGGCTGGTTCTGTTCGTCACGTTTGTGACGCTGTTTGCGACGGGACTGAGCCTCACACTTAGCGTCATATTGGCAATCGTCGGCATCCCGATCCTTGCCCTCCTGTTCGTGCTGGTGCCACTCGTCGGACATCTCGAGCGCGCCAGGATCAGCATATTCACCGGGATCGACATCGCCAGCCCATATCGCCCGCTTCCGGACGGCAAGATCGGGGACAAAGCGATCGCGTTCGCTTCGGACGGCGCGCTCTGGCGCGACATGCTCTACGCGGCGATGCTCTTTCCGGTCGGGCTGTTTCAGTTCGTGGTGGCGGTGGTCGGTGCGTCGGTACCGCTGTCGATGATGGCCACGCCGCTTATCGTCTACTTTGGCGACCCAAGCTACGTCAGTGGCCCACCCTTCTATACGGTGGATTCCGTATACGACACGATTCCACTGGCAATCTTCGGCCTTTTCCTCGGCATCGTCGCGATCTATGTGTTCGTGATTCTGATGCGGGTTCACGCGGTCTTCGGACGCTGGCTGATCGGCCCAAGTGATCGCGACGAACTCGCCGCACGGGTCGAGACGCTCTCCGAAACTCGCTCCCGGATGGTCGACGTCTCGCTGGAAGATCGGCGCAACATCGAGCGCGATATTCACGACAGCACGCAGCCGAAACTGGTGAACCTGGCAATGAGCCTCGGTATGGCGAAGGAAAAGATCGACACTGATCCGGCACAGGCAAGAGATCTGGTTGAAAGCGCGCACCGGGAGTCACGAGAGGTTCTCAGCGAGATCCGGAACCTCGTTCGCGGATTGCATCCCTCGATTCTGACCGACCGGGGACTCGAAGCGGCGATCCGCTCGCTTGCCGGCTATTGCTCGGTGCCGGTGCACATCGACGCCGACCTCCCGGAACGTCCGCCGGAAGCCGTAGAAACGACCGCCTACTACATTGTGGCCGAAGCACTGACGAATGTGGCAAAACACAGTCAGGCGACCGAAGCACGTGTTATGGTACGCATGCAGAATGGAACGCTCGCCCTTGATATCGAGGACGACGGCAAAGGTGGCGCAACTCCGTCGCCAGCCAGTGGGCTATCCGGACTGCAAGACCGAGCCGCGGCGCTTGATGGTCGACTGACGATTTCCAGCCCCGAAGGTGGGCCCACAAGGATCAGTGCTCGATTACCATGCGGATCGTCATAGCTGAAGATTCTGTTCTCCTTCGCGAAGGTATAGCCCGACTTCTCACCGACGCCGGCTGCGAAATCGTAGCCGGCGTCGCGGATGGTCCTGCCCTGGTGGAAGCGGTTCGTGAGTACAATCCGGACATCTCGATCGTCGACGTCCGCATGCCACCCAGCTACCGTGACGAGGGCATTCGGGCCGCGCTGGAGATCCGCAACGAAAAGCCGACGAGCCCGATCCTGGTACTCTCCCAGTACGTGGAAGCTGAATACGCCAGCGAACTCCTGGAATCTGGCGCCGGTTCAGTCGGCTACCTTTTGAAGGACCGGGTGGCCGAAGTTTCGACCTTCATTGACGGCGTGAAGCAGGTCGCCGGCGGGGGAACCGTGCTCGACCCGGAAGTCATCACCCAGCTCGTCTCACACAAGCGCAAGGACGACCCCATCACGTCGCTGACGCCACGCGAGCGGGAAGTGCTTTCCCTGATGGCGGAAGGTAAAACCAACTCTGCGATCGCCGATGAGATTTTTATCTCGCACGGCGCCGTTGAAAAGCACGTCCGGAACATCTTCATGAAACTCGGCCTACTCCACGGTGAAGATACCGGCCATCGGCGGGTACTCGCCGTTCTCAGCTACCTGCGAAACAGCTGATCTGTCACACATTCAGTACTTTGTGCGTCGTAAATTACGGGGATAACCGTACGGGCTGCACTGCCCGGAATCGTTCATGCGTGCGAATTATTACGACGCGCCAGATCTCCATTGAAGGGGAGGTGACGAATGGCAACGAGCGTTTCCTCAGGTCAAACCGGTAACCACCGCATTCTGCCGGATCTTGATCCGAAGTCGTTTCTACTTTCCGGTGAGCCGTGGAAGTCCGTTCTGTTTCTGTTGCTCACGTTCGGGATCGGCTTCGCGCTGTTTGGTGCACTCTCCATGCTGCTGGCGATGAGCCTGATGCTCTCGTTCATGATCGTCGGTATCCCGATGCTGGCGCTGACCGCGGTTGCCTGGACCTACATGGCCCAGATCGAGCGGGCACGGATCTCGATGCTCACCGGAATCGAGATCTCGAAGCCATACCGGAAGCTTCCCGATGAAGGGGTGTTCCAGAAGGTCAAGACGTTCGCCGGGGATCCAGCTGTCTGGAAGGACCTTGTCTACATCGTGCTGTTGTTTCCGATCGGTATCCTGCAACTGTTCATCGTCCTGTTCGCGGTAGTCACACCGTTCGCGCTTATCAGCGCGCCGATTTCCGTGCTGCTTGGCGGAGAAGCGACGGTGCAGAACATCGAAATCACATCGGCTTCTGGAGCGGCGGTCGCCTTCGTTGCAGGATTGATTCTCTTGCCAATCGCCGCGTATGGCGTGACGATATGTGCTCGTGGTCATGCGCTGATCGCACGCTGGCTCCTTGGTAAGCGTAATGCGAACAAAGCTCCGGACGAAACCACGTCCGCCTGACCGGACGATTCACAAGCCGAATGGAGGAAGAATGACGGCGATCACCGTACCGTCGCTGGTTGAGACCGACTGGCTCCAACAGCACCTGCTGGAGCCACAGATGCGGGTGCTCGATTGCACTGTGTTCCTGGAAATCAATCCGGACACGGGAGAACGAAAGGCCGAGTCTGGTCGGTCTGAGTGGGAAAAGGCCCACATCCCGGGAAGCGTGTTCGCCGATATCCTCAACGATCTCTCGGAAACCGATAATCCGCAGTTCCCGATGCAGATGCCGACAGCGGAGAAATTTGCCGACTCAATGGGCGAACTCGGGGTCGGCGATGACACCGCGGTCGTGCTGTATGACTCGCGAGGCAACATGTGGGCGGCACGGGTCTGGTGGATGCTTCGAGCCTTCGGGTTCGAGAACGCCGGCGTGCTGAACGGCGGCTGGTCGAAATGGGTTGCCGAAGACCGGCCAATCTCCAGCGAAACCACGAAGGTGACACCAGCCACCTTTACGCCGAAGCCGCGTCCGGAGTTGATCGCCAGCAAACAGGACGTTCTTCAGGAGATTGACCAGGGTGGCAGCTGCATTCTTAATGCGCTATCGCCCGACGACTTCAATAACGCGCGGATCCCTTCGAGCACAAACGTTCCGGCGGTTGGCGGCGCGGTCGATCCGGAAACGATGACCTATCGGCCGCCGAAATCGCTTCGTCAGTTGTTCTCCGATGCCGGAGCCATGGACGACCGGCGCGTTATCACCTACTGCGGTGGCGGAATCGCGGCAAGCAGCGCTGCGTTCGCACTCCATCTGATCGGGAAAGACAACGTAGCAGTTTACGACGGTTCGATGTCCGAATGGACGAGCGATCCTGATCTGCCGCTGGAGCGAGGCTAGTTTTCCACGGATTCTGAGACCGTTCGCACCTGGAGATCACGGGATGCGGGGCCTGCCTTTCGGTGAGCCCGCGAATAGAGGAGGCAGGTCTCCGTTTCCCCGATTCCTGTCAAGTTGATCGGTCCCCGAACCACGCATTCAAAGCTGTCGTTTAGAAGTGCAGCGGTTACGTTATCCAGGTGGACCTCGCCATCCGGTGCGGTGTCTTCGAGCCGGCTGGCAACGTTCACTGTTGTTCCCCAGAGATCAAAGTGCGGCTTGCGACGACCAATCACCCCTGAAATGACAGGGCCGCTCGCAATACCCACGCGCAGATCAAGACTGACGTTGTGCGAGACGTCGAGATTGCGCATCGCCTCAATAGCCTCGACAGCAAATGCCGCAGCATCGTTCGCGGTCCTCGCTCGCGCATCAGCCACGCCTGCCGCGACCATGTACGAATCACCAATCGTTTTGATCTTCTCCAGTCCGTGCAAGCGGGCAAGGTCATCGAGGACCGAAAACACCTCTGTCAGCAGGTTGATCAACTCTTCAGGAGTCAGCTTGCGAGTCAGTTCCGTGAATCCAACAAGATCGGCGAAGACCACGGTTGCCTGCGGTTCGACCTCGGCGATAACCTCGGTGCGTTCCCGTAATCGTTCGGCAATCCGCTGCGGAAGTAACGCACTCAGCAGGGCATCCCCGCGTTCTTTCTCGACCGCAAGTGAGTGCTCCAGCAGAAACGCATTCCGGTTCGCCTGGTCCAGCACCAGCGCGAGACCAAAGGCGACCATCCCGCCGGAAACAAGCATCCAGTTCGAATTCATCACCGTCAGCCACGGTTCCCCGGTGATCATCATCGCGGCGTTCGGAATTAGCAGGTACGAAACGGCCATGATCGCGACGATGATGGCGCTCAGATCCACCGCCAGTACGGTCGCAATCACTGTGAAACTGACAAAAGTACCGATGCCGATGAGAAAGCCGCCAGGCAGCACCGACAGAAACAGTGACGACACCACCA
>SLMJ01000054.1 GCA_007133615.1 Thermomicrobiaceae bacterium
TCGAGGAGGAGCACACAGGCGTCGCCTTGCTCATCGGTGACGGTCTCACGGACGATGTCGGCGACCTGCACGACCACGCGAGCTCCGGTGATCGGGGTGAGTTCGGGGATACGACGAACGGCGACGGCGACGCCGCCGTCAGGCACCGTCGCCGCATCGACGGTCATGCTGCCAGGGTCCCGATCGGCGTAGAGGGCGACGCGGGTCACGATCGGCGGTTGGCCGACCTCCTCGACCTTCCCTGCCAGCTCCGGGGGTGCGTGACCGACGAACGAGACGGTCATCCGGCCGTCGGCGTCCGGCCGTGCATCGAGGTCGAAGCTGAGGGTCTCGAGATCGCCGGCGGGCAATCGACGAGGTGGATCCACCTCGATGTCGCCGACATGGATCGACTGCACCCTCGGTTCGTCCACGGGCGTGCCGTGGGTGACCTCGAGCCGGTACGTGGCATCGACGTCCAGTCTGCGATATGCGGTGTGCAGCCCGATGAAGCTCTGCGCTGCGCTGAGGTCGTCGCCGGTAGCCGCGAGTTGGCTGGGGGAGAATCGGGTGTTGCTCGTAGCACGGATCCCAGGTTGCCGGCCAGGGCAACCGGCCTCATCGAGTCGAACGAGGTGCCAGTCGTTGGTCGTGGACATCGTTAGCTACTCCTGGTTGGTTTGCGGACACCTGGGACGCGTGGCGGGACGAGATGTGTTGCGCCGAACACGGGGTGTGCACGGGCGCGATGGCCCGGAGGCCCGGCCCGCTGCTCTGGCTGCGGAGCCGCGGCTCTGCACCCGTCCGCCGCCGAGTAGCCCTGCCCGGGGTCTCGGGCACCGCCTGCGGCTGGCGTACGAGCAGCCCCTGGTCATGACGGTCTCCGCCCCGATGCTGCGTCGCCGTACGTATCGATGAGCTGCAGCACGAGGCAACCTTCCGGTTCGACCTCCAACTCGAACACCACATCGCTACCCGCGGTTCCAGAGGGCCTTAGCTGGCTCCCATCGGGGACCGTCCGAAGCCTCGGAGAACGCATGCGGTCCGTGACCTCCGGCCAGTGGATCGTCATCCGGCGCGGGTGTCGGGCGTCCCCGATCCAGCCGGATTCGAGGTTCCCGACCAGCAGGTGATGCACGCCATCACTCCGCCAGGCATGCAGGGAAACAGGCGTGTGGGCGGGCACCGGCTGGACGTGCAGCTGTCCTGCGTCCTCGAGCGCGCGATGCAGGGCACGAGCCGCTTCGATGTGAGGCTCTACACCGCCGAGCTGGTAGTGCGGTAGCTGGCGGTTCGTCGGGTTCGCCCAATCCGGTGGCTGCCACACGGATAGCGATCCCCGTGCGGTCAACATCGGGGTCTCCGATGAGCCGTACCAAGTCCGCACGTCCGGCTCTGTCACGACCTGGGCGTGCACTGGCATGGAGACCCACCCCTTGGGGCGAAGGTCGGTGCTGCGCGCCTGCCCCAGCGTGTAGCCGGCGTCAACGAGGCGACCGGTGGCAGCGATTCCGGCGGCGCGGCGTACCGGCGCTGCGAGCAGGTCGGCCCTGCCGGTGACAAGGGCTGGTATCTCGCCTAGCAGCGCATCGCGAGTGTGATCCTCCGTGACCGGGACCTGCAGCACGGCGGCTCGCAGGTCGAGGGTCGGCAACTGCCCCACCGTGGTGGCGCTGAGGACCGGCAGTCCCCACTTCAGCAGGAGCCCGACGTACTCCTCGACCCACTCGCTGGCGTGCTGGTCCGGCCGCTCTTCGATGAGGGCTCGCATGCTGGGGCGATCGTGGACGAGCGTGGGACCGACCACGGCCTCCAGCCGTGCTGCACTGGCTTCGGCGGCATCGAGCTCTCTGGCGAGCCACCGGACATCGTCCTCGGCCATGAGGGTGCGCGTCCGGTCGTTGAGGACCGCGACATAGGATCCATGGGCAACAGCCGGACCTTCTGCCGTCAGTGTGGCCGCGTGGCTGAAAGCCCAGATGCCCCACCGCAGCTTGCCGGGGTAGTCGTGGAAGGTGTCGTAGGGCTCCCACCCGTCCAGTGCTTGGATCAGCTTCCACCGTCGGCATGGGATCGGTCGTTCACGATCGGCGTCGGCGATGATCGCACCGCGCGTGAGGAGGTAGGCCAGCTGGAAGGTCCAGCCGGCCCACGTTGCATCCCACCAATCCTGCCAGGCACCGCCCCAGGTTTGCTCGATCCACACGTCGACTGCCCCGGCGGCGACGAGACGGTGTGTGTCGAGCCGACCGAACCGTAGGTCTGCCGTTGGGCCCAACCCGCTCGAGTAGAGGATGAGCAGCGTCTCGGGGGTAGCCCGCTTGATGGCGACCGTCAGAGCCACGATGCCATCGGTCCAGCTGTCAATCTCAGCCTGCGTCGCCGGGATCGATCCACCCGTGTGGTCCATTCGTCCCGCGTGCATCGGCGTCGTGAACTCGTCACGGAGGTGGAGCAGGGTGAAGGGCACCACCTCCAGCAGCGAACGCCACTGGTCCGCGAACAAGGTCGGGAACGTCTCGCCGTCAACCAACCCGTCCGGCCGTGTCGCGTACGAGTAGGTGTCACCCCGGAGCGGAACGCTTGGATCGATGCCCGGACCATGGAGCGTGACTGTGGTTGGCACAGGGAACAGTTCGGGATGGCGCTCGTACCAGCCGCTGCGCTCGGCGTACAGCGCGGCCGAGGAGGTCTCGGCGCCCTGCTCGGGCGGGCGGACGATCTCGGTCGCGAATTCGCCGACACCGATGAACATCGGGCCTACGCGCAGCGGATCGAGGCCCAGAGCGGCCGCTTCCTCCTGGAGGCCCCGGATGAGCTGCCCGAGGTCGGCGTACGTCAGCTGTGTCCAGTCCGCGAGGCGCCGCGACCGCAGCGGAAGCCGCTGGGACGGGTCACCGCTCCACTCCGTGACAAGGTCCATCACCCAGCCGAGGTTCAGCACGAGGCCACGGACATCGTCTGGACCACAGGTGGCCCATAGCGGCGACAGCCGCTCCAGA
>SLMJ01000341.1 GCA_007133615.1 Thermomicrobiaceae bacterium
ACGAAAAGCTCGGCACGGTGATCGTGGTGTTGTCCTGCTGGGCACCGTAGATCCGGTACGGGAAACGGGTGTCGGTGGTGACATGATAGAACTGCGCCGTCGGCTGGTTGTCGATCGTCGACCAGGTCCGGCCGCCGTCGAACGACACGCACGCCCCGCCGTCGTTCCCTTCGATCATCCGGTCCGTGTTCTTCGGATCGATCCACAGCCCGTGATTATCACCATGTGGCGTCGGAATATTGCTGAAGGTCTCGCCACCGTCGATCGACTTCCACATCTGCAGGTTCAGCACGTAAACGGTGTGCGGATCGACCGGGTCGGCGTAGATGTGCATGTAGTACCACGGCCGCTGGCGCAAGTTGGCGTCCGGATTGATCAGCCGCCAGGTTGCACCGGCGTCGTCAGATCGATACAGACCGCTCTCCTCGCATTCGATCAGCGCCCAGACCCGGTTCGGCTTGGCCGGGGAGACGATCACGCCAATTCGCCCAAGCAGACCTTTCGGCATTCCCGGATTCTTCGTTAGATCGATCCAGGTATCGCCACCGTCGATCGTCTTGAAGAGCCCGCCGCCGGGACCGCCACTGCTTAGCGCCCACGGATAGCGTCGCATCTCCCAGAAACCGGCGTAGAGTTCCAGCGGGTTGTGGACGTTCATCGTCAGGTCGGAAACGCCGGTTTTGTCGTCGACATAGAGCACGTTTTCCCAGGACTCGCCGCCGTCTTTCGAACGGTAGACCCCGCGTGCTTCGTGGTCGCCGAACGCGTGACCCAGCGCTCCGACGTAGAGCACGTCCTCGTTTCGCGGATCGACGCGAACCTGGGAGATGTGGCGCGTATCGGCCAGGCCGATGTGCCGCCAGGAGTCGCCGCCGTCGTCCGAGCGGTACATGCCATCGCCGAGTGTGACGTCGCCGCGGATCGTCGACTCACCGGTTGCTGCGTAGATGCGAGAGTGGTTCGAATCGGCGATCGCCAGCGCCCCGACCGGGCTGGACGTGAAGTAGCCGTCCGAGATGTTGAACCACGACTGCCCGGCATCGCGGGTTCGCCAGACACCGCCGGCACAGGCGCCGAAGTAGAAGGTCAGGTCTTCGGTCGGGTGACCCACGACCGCGATCGATCGCCCGCCCCTGAACGGCCCGACCAGCCGCCAGTCAAGGCCATCGAGAAATTGCTTCGTATCAGGCATAGCGCAGGATCCTCTTTTCAATGCGCTCTGGTTGGTTTCTGGGCGAGAAGTTCGCCCGTGGAAGTTTCGGTTGGCCGTGAAGCTCCGTCAAGAGGTTCCGGGAGTGTGCTGAATCGAGCATTACAACCGCCGGACAAGCTGTTACCCTTTGTTCACCTTCTGGGCCAGCACTTCGATCGTCTATCTTGAGTATCAGCAGGAAGCGACGAAATGATTAATCTGGGTGAGCAAACTCTCTCGCTGGCGGATCTCGATACCATTTCCCGGGGAACCGCTGACCTTGAAATCGCGCCTTCATGCCGAGCGAAGATCGACGAATCTCGGGAGATGGTTGTTCGCGCTATTGAGCAGGGCGAGATCGTTTACGGCGTGACGACCGGATTCGGCGCGCTGTCGAATCATCGGATTGATACGTCCACTGCGCGTCAGTTGCAAGTAAACCTTTTGCGTTCGCACGCCAGCGGGACGGGAGACCCGTTGCCGGCCCCGACCGTTCGGGTAATGCTGGTGCTTCGTGCGAACGCGCTGGCGTACGGCTATTCGGGGGTACGTCCGGTCGTTATCGAACGCCTGATGGACCTGTATCGCAACGACATTCTTCCGGTGGTTCCATGTCAGGGTTCCGTGGGTGCCAGCGGCGATCTGGCCCCGCTGGCGCATCTGTCCCTTCCTTTAATCGGGGAAGGAATAGTCGAGTTCAAGGGCCAGCGGATGGATGCCGCTGATGCCCTCAAACAGGCAGACATCGTACCCCTCGAACTGGAGCCCAAAGAAGCGCTGGCCCTGATCAACGGCACACAGGTGATTGCCTCGGTGCTCGGGCTTGCGCTCGTAGAAGGATGGAACCTGCTGCATGCTGCGCTGCAGGCCGGGGCGATGACCGTTGCTGCCATGAACGGACGGAAAGATTCGTTCGACGCCCTTATCCAGAACGTGCGCCCGCATCCCGGCCAGCGGGCGACTGCGAGGTACCTCCGAACGCTCCTCGATGGCTGGGAAGGCGATCCTGCAGCTGAGCGACCGGTCCAGGATCGCTACTCTCTGCGGGCGATGCCGCAGGTCTTGGGAGCGGTCATGGATACGCTTGGATTTGCGACAGGTGTGCTGGAGACCGAGATCAACTCCGTCACCGACAACCCCCTCTTCTTCGATACCGAGCAACGGATACTCAGCGGAGCGAACTTCCACGGCCACCCGGTCGCCCTCGCCGCGGATCACATGAAGACGGCGATGGCATCACTCACATCGTTCAGCGAGCGGCGGATCGCGTCCCTGGTCGATCCAAGGGCGTCCGACCTGCCAGCGTTCCTTGCCGCGGAACCGGGGGTCAATTCCGGCCTGATGATTGCGCATTATGTCGCGGCATCTATCGTCGCCGAGAACCGTACGCTGGCGCATCCCGCCTCGGTGGATTCACTGTCGACATCGGCCGACATCGAGGACTACAACAGCATGGGAACGCTCGCCGCACGGAATCTGAAGACCGTCGTTACGAATGCGTCGCGAGTTGTTGCGATCGAACTCATCTGTGCCGCGCAAGCGATCGATCTTCGGGATTTCGACCCTGGCCCGATCACCGCGCTCAATGCATATCGGACCGTTCGGGAGCGTGTCCCGTTCCAGGAGCAGGACACGTTCGGGATGAGCGGTTGGATCGAAGAGATCGCGACGCTCGTTCGCGAGGGTGCATTCCGCCGGGACGATTTCGATCTGACGACCTGATCAATCCGAATCGCACTCCGACCACACCCCTAAGGAGACGTACGTTATGTCCTTATCTGAGCCG
>SLMJ01000222.1 GCA_007133615.1 Thermomicrobiaceae bacterium
GAGGAAGTGCAGGCCGGCCCGGTCAAGATCCGGGTGGAAGCTGTTGAACGCAGACGGGTTCGGACGGTCAATGTATCGCTGGCGGAGGATCCAGTGAGTGTCGATTCAACAAATCCGGTGCAGGTATCCTGATATGCACTGGATCATCGAACATCATGATGTGCTCGGTTCGACGATGGATGCCGCGGAGGAGCGAGCCGTGCGCGGTGCTCCATCCGGCGTCGTTGTCGTTGCTGGAAAGCAGACCCGCGGCAAAGGACAGCGCGGGCGAAGATGGCTGGCCCCGGCAGGCACATCGTTGCTGATGACGATCATAGCCCGACCGGGATGTGATCCCGAACGACTGACCAGAATTCCGGAGCTGGTCGGCGAGTATGTCAGCGCGGCAATCGAGCGGGTCACCGGGGTCGAGCCGGATGTCAAGCTGCCGAACGATCTCATGGTGAACGATCGCAAGCTAGCGGGAATTCTGTGCCATTCGTCGATCGAGGGCCAGAAGGTTCGCTATGTGCTCATCGGTATCGGGATCAATGTCAACATCGATCGAAGCGATCTGCCGTTGCCGACGGCGACAAGCCTGCAGATCGAAACAGGCAGCACGTGGAATCTGAATCTACTGCTCAACGGAGTGCTCGATGAGCTCGAGCGTTGCTGGTGCTTTGCTGGTTGTCAAAACGCGCAGGCCGTGCGGTGACTTGACTGCGCGGGGAGCCGGGAAGTCGCCCGGAGCGGTATGATTGACCGCAATGAAACGGCTGCCCTATACTGCCGCAGTTACTGGGTAGCCGGGAGCACCTCTCCGGCGGTGTGATGCGATTGGTACAGGAAAAGGGGAGGACCCGGATGGATTTTCGCTTGAATGAAGAGCAGCGCCAGGTTCGCGACATGGTGCGCGAGTTTGCGCAGCGTGAAGTGGCTCCGCACATTCAGGAGTGGGACCAGAAGAACGAGTATCACCCGGAAGTGCTTCACAAGATGGGTGAAGAGGGTATTCTGGGGATTCCGATTCCGGAACGCTATGGCGGTGGCGGCTTCGATTACGTCAGCTTTGCGCTGGCCTGTGAGGAGCTCGAGGCCGTTGATACGTTTCTGCGGGTGGTCCTGAGTGTTCACGTCGGCCTCAACAGCCTGACGCTGCACCAGTGGGCAACCGAAGAGCAGAAAGAGAAGTGGCTCAAGCCACAGGCAGAAGGCACCAAGCTGTCAACCTTTGGTTTGACTGAGCCGGGCGCTGGATCCGATGCCGGAAACATTCAGACCCGCGCGGTCCGGGATGGTGACCACTATATCCTCAATGGCGAAAAGGCCTGGATCTCGCTGGCGAACACGGCCGATCACATGCTGATCTTCGCCACGCTCGATCCAGAACAGAAGCATCGCGGGCTCGCCGCATTCGTGGTCGAGCGCGGCATGGAAGGGCTCACGACCGGCTCGTTCCACGGGAAGCTTGGCGTCCGCGCTGGTGATACCGGCTGGATCGCCTTCAATAACGTTCGCGTTCCCAAGGAAAACATGATCGGCGAGGAAGGCGAAGGCTTCAAGATCGCGATGAGCGCGATTGACCAGGGCCGCTTCACCGTTGCTGCCGGAGCCGTTGGCCTGATTCGAGCGAGCCTGGACGCCAGCAAGCAATACTGCCACGAGCGCGAGGCATTCGGTCAGGAGATCGGACAGTTCCAGCTCGTCAAGCAGATGCTCGCCAAAATGGTCGCCGGTCTGGAAAGTTCACGGTTGCTGGTTATGCAGGCTGCCGAGCTGAAGAACACTGGCGAACGAAACACCCGGGAGACCTCGCTCGCCAAGTGGATTGCCTGTGATCACGCGTTCAACGCAGCGAATGATGCGATCCAGATTCACGGCGCCTACGGTTATTCCAGTGAGTACCCGGTTGAGCGCTACATGCGCAACTCGCGTGGTGCGGTGATCTACGAAGGCACCCGGGAGATTCACCAGCTCCTGCAGGGTGACTACGCGCTGGGTTACCGGGCCGACCGGCCGCTGCGCTGCCCGCAGCCACCGGCGCAGGCCTGGGAGAAAGAGACCGCGAGCGCGGATTGAGCGCTTCACGGGTGAGCAGATAACGAACCAGGGGCGGCCAGGCATTCTATGTGTCCTGGCCGCTCGCACGTCGCTCGGGCGCAGGGAAACGGGGAGGGTCATGGCCAAGATCTACGAGTTCAACGGCGTATATCCGAAGATTGCCGAGGACGTGTTTCTCGCGCCCGATGCGGTCATTATTGGAGACGTGGAAATCGGCGCTGGTTCAAGCGTCTGGTTCGGATGCGTTCTGCGCGGCGATATCGGTCCGATCAGGATCGGGGAACGCACAAACCTTCAGGAACACACGATGGTACACCTCGATGAAGGATCCCCGACGATTCTTGGTAATGATGTGACGGTTGGCCATCGAGCGATCATCCATGGAACGCAGATTGGCGATGGCAGCCTGATCGGTATGGGCGCGATCGTGATGTCGTTCACCACAGTCGGCAGTGGCAGTATTATTGGTGCCGGCGCACTGCTGCCGGAGCGGGCTGAGATCCCGGATGGTGTGCTGGCGATGGGTATGCCCGCGAAGGTCCGCCGGGACGTGACTGATCAGGAACGTGACGGGCTTATCGAGCAGGCGGCACGCTACTCCGAACGGGGTCAGCGATTCCGAGCGATGATGAGCGGTGCTTAAACGCAGGGGGGAACCCGTATGTCGATCGAGGTCCAGAAAGAAGATGCACTGGCCATCGTGACGATCAATCGGCCGGACGCGTTGAACGCGTTCACAACCGAACTGATCCTGGAGATGACCGACAAGATGAAGGAGATCGCCGCCGATGACTCGGTGCGCGTCGTGATCATTACCGGAGCTGGCGAAAAGGCGTTTGTCGCCGGCGCGGACATCCAGGAGATGAGCGAAAAAGATCATGATGGCGCGGTCGCCTTTTCTCGTCGTGGTCACAAGATGTGCGATGCGATCGAGGCAATGCCGCAGCCGGTGATCGCCGCGATCAATGGCTTCGCTCTTGGCGGTGGCTGCGAGATTGCAATGGCGTGTGACGTTCGCCTGGCTGCAGAACAGGCGAAACTCGGTCAGCCGGAAGTGTCTCTTGGCATTCCGCCGGCATGGGGTGGAACGCAGCGGCTTCCGCGAATCATTGGTATCGGTCGCGCGAAGGAGATCATTTTCAGCGGCCGCCAGGTAAGCGCGCAGGAAGCACTGGGCATCGGCCTGGTGAACGGCGTGTATCCAGCTGATCAACTGATGGATGAGGCGAAGAAGCTGGCGGCGTCATTCATGAAGAATGCGCCGGGTGCGGTTGCTGCAAGCAAGAAGCTGATGAATCGCACGATGGAGACGTCAATTTCCAGCGGGAACATCCACGAGTCCAAACTCTTCGCCGAGGCATTCAACGGTGAGGAGCAGTCGGAAGGAATGGAAGCGTTCCTGGAACGTCGGAAGCCGTCGTATTCACATCCGGCGACTGACGACTAGGGCAATCTGGAGATAGCTGCTTCGGGCGCTGGTTGCCTGGGCATTCACGGAGGTAATCCTTGAAGATTGTTGTACTGGTAAAGGAAGTTCCGGATCCGAACGCGCTCCGGCTTGATCCGCGAACGGGTCAGCTGCAGCCCGGAACACCAACTGTTGCGAACGAGTATGACCTCTACGGTATGGAAGCGGCGGTTGCGCTTCGCGAGGCGGGGCACGAGGCCGAGATCGTGGTCGCCACGCTTGGAAGCGGCCGGGATCCCGTCAATCGTTGCCTGGCTATGGGTGCCGACCGCGCAGTTGCAATCGATGATTCCAGCCTGACCGACGGTGATTCGCTGGCGACCTCCAAGGTGCTGGCGGCTTTTCTCAAAGACGAAGGATTCGATCTCCTCTTCCTCGGACAGGAGTCGAGCGACAGCGCAACTGGTGATATTGGCCCCAGATTGGCCGCAATGCTCGATCTTCCGGTGGTCAGCAATCTGATTGGTTGTGACTTCGATGGTTCGAAGCTGACGCTGAAGCGTGAGATCGAAGACGGCCATCAGACGCTTGAAGTGACGCCACCGGCGATTCTCTGTGCGCTCAGCGGCCTGCCGGATCCACGCTCTCCATCGCTGAAAGGGATTATGGCGTCCCGGAAGAAGCAGACCGATGTCAAAACTGGTTCCGACATCGGCGTGGACGCTGCGCCAGAGTCGATTGTGTCCTGGGGCGATCTCTTTATCGAGGAACAGGAATCCCAGGGAACGATTGTGGAATCAGAGGACGTGGACGAAGCGGTCGATCAGTTCGTCGCGTTTCTGGAAGAGAAGCGCCTGATCTAGACGCGTGGACTTTTCCAGACGTTCCAGCCGGAGAGGATGAATCATTGGCTGACGGATCGACAATTCTCATTGTGCTTGAGTCGCACGAAGGAACACTGCGAAATACTGCATTTGAATCGTTTGCGGCCGGTCGCGAACTGGCCGAAGCGACCGGTGGAGAACTCGTGGCGCTGGCAATCGGAAGTGGAATTTCCGATGCCGCTGGCGAACTCGGTTCGTATGGAGCGGATCGAGTACTGGTGGCTGATGCGCCCGAACTCAGCGCGATTACGGTCGATGGTTATAGCGCGGTCATCGACAAGGCCATCGAACAGGTTTCGCCAGGTGTGATCCTGACGGCCGGGACGACCGCAGGTCGAGACGTGCTCTCGTTCCTTGCAGGGCGCCATGAGCTCGCGCATCTGCCGGACTGTACCCAGCTTCGTGTCGATGGATCCGAACTCCTTGCCCGACGCCCGGTCTACGGCAACAAGATGATGACAGAGGTACGATCGAGTCTCGACAAGTGCGTCCTGGCAACGTTGCATACAGGCGCGTTCAAGGCCCCGGAGCCAGATAGTTCGAAGTCTGCCCCGGTGGAATCGCTCGATGTGTCGTTTGCGGATGGCGACATCCGGGTGACGATCACCGGGCTAGAGTCCTCGGCTGGGCAGGCGGCGGATCTGACCAGCGCGGACATCGTGGTTATCGGTGGACGCGGGCTCGGCTCGGAAGAGAACTACAAGCTGGTGCAGGATTTGGCCGAGGCGCTTGGCGGTGCTGCTGGTGCAACGCGAGCAGTTACGGACCTTGGATGGCGACCGCATTATGAGCAGGTTGGCCAGACCGGTCAGAAGATCGCTCCGAAGCTCTATCTCGGAGTTGGCGTATCCGGCGCGGTTCAGCATACCGTCGGGATGGTCGGTTCTGAGAACATCACAGCGATCAACCGGGATTCCGCTGCGCCGATTTTCAAGATGGCGGACTTCGGCCTGGTCGGCGATCTCGAGGAAATCGTTCCGAAGTTGATTGAGCGAATCAAAGCAAAGAAGGGCTCCTGAATCAGGGAGCCCGTACTGCCTGGTAAACGGTCTGACGGGGGTATTGATGCAGGACGAACGCGTTGACGTAATTGTGGTGGGTGCTGGTCCGGCCGGTGCTGCCGCGGCTATGGAACTCGCTCGAGCGGGCCTCGAAGTTGTCGTGCTCGAGCGTGGAGCCTATCCAGGATCGAAGAACGTCATGGGCGGCATCATCTACCGTCAGCCAACCGAGCAACTCGTTCCGGACTTCTGGCAGGAAGCGCCGCTGGAACGGGCGATGATCGAGCAGCGCTTCATGATGCTCACGGAAGAGGATTCTCTCGGCGGAGTTTTCCGGACGCAGCAGTTCGCCCGGGAGCCGCATAACGCCTATACGGTCATGCGAGGGGACTGGGACCAGTGGTTTGCCAGTAAGGCGGAAGAGGCCGGCGCCTTTGTCGTTCCCGAGATGATGGTCACCGATCTGATCTGGAAAGATGGCCGGGTTGATGGCGTCACGACGGGCGACGAAGAGGGTGATCTGCACGCGGATGTCGTGATCATCGCGGAAGGGGCGAACTCGCTCCTGGCGCAGAAAGCCGGGCTGCACACCGAATGGTCTCCAACGGATCAGGCTTTGATCTCCAAGGAACTGATCCGGCTAAGCCGCGAGCAGATCAACGAGCGGTTCAATGTTTCCGACGGCGTTGGTGTCGCGATGGAAATCTTCGGGCAATCGACGCGGGGCCTGCTGGGTTACGGATTTATCTATACCAACGATGAGACGATCTCGATCGGCACTGGAGCCATGCTTCAGGATCTGATCGATAGTGGGCTGAACACGAACGATATCCTCGACGATTTCAAGGCTCATCCCTCTATTCAGCCGCTTATCGCCGGTGGTGAGACGATCGAGTACACGGCCCACCTGATTCCCGAGGGTGGCTGGAAATCATTGCCCACGCTGTACGCAGATGGAGTGCTCCTCACCGGTGACTCGGCCGGTCTCGTCAATCCGCTAAATCGCGAAGGATCCAACTTCGCGATGATCTCCGGCAAGCTGGCGGCGCAGGCCGTTGTCGAGGCGAAGGAATGCGGGGACTACTCGGCTGCACAATTGAGTCGTTACCGGGAACTCCTCTCCGACAGTTTCATCCTTAAAGATCTCCACAAGATCCGTAATCTGACGGACTTTGCCCACGAGCGTCCGCATCTGTTCAATGACGTCCCAGAGTTGCTGGCAGATGTGGCCCGGGAATACCTGACCGTCGACAGCGTTCCCAAAAAGGACAAGCAGAAGAAGATGCTGTCGATGATGCTTGACCGGATGCCACCGAAACGGGTTGTAGACGACGCGGTAAACGGATTTCGTGCGTTCTTCACCTGACATCGGGGGCACCCGCGACTCTGCGGAGGTGACCTGTGAAACTTCCGGCAAACGCGACCCTGCTGATCATCGATGTTCAGGTAGGTATGCACGACCCTTCGAAGGGTCCTCGTAATAACCCGGACGCCGAGTCGAATCTCGGCCAGATCCTCAACGCCTGGCGCGAGGCTGGACGCCCGCTGATCCATGTTCGACATAACTCAATTCACCAGACGTCGGTATTCCACACGTCCCACGCCGGGAACGCGATACAGGCATTCGCCCAGCCGCAGGAAGGCGAGCTCCTTATCGAGAAAAGTGCGAACTGTGCGTTTGTGGGCACGGATCTGGAGGAGCGACTGCGTGCTGCCGGGGTGGATACCGTGGTGATCGTCGGGTTCGTGACAAACCACTGCGTTGAAACGACCGCTCGAATTGCAGGAGACCTCGGGTTCAACACGTATGTGGTCGGGGACGCGATGGCTGCGTTTGACCGGACGGGCCCAGATGGGACCGTTTACAACGGCGAACAGATCCACAACGTCTCGCTGGCCAGCATTCACGATGAGTTCGCGACCGTCGTGACGACCAGGGACGTGCTGGCAACGATCGGTGATCCTGCCATCCCGGCTGATCAGATCTCGGGAAACTGATCCGGATAACGCGCGAAGGTATAGAGGCGATCCGCCTCAACGCGGATGAAGAGCGGGTCACCCCACTCTCGAACGTCTCCGTTTCCAGTCTCGATCTGGAGTTGAACGAGTCGATCGAAGTCGTCGTTGCCTGGTTCGACGAAGGTGGCGACTCCGTGAACGATCACAGCAAAGTCGTTTCCCTCATAAAGAGACAAACTGACCTGTGGATTGCGCTGGACATGTCTGGCGCGCAGTGCAGTGCGGACAGTCGGGATGCAGAACGCACCACGATAGAAGGCGGCCACGACCGGTGCAGCGCGAGGGCGCCCGTCACTGGTGACAGTTGCCATGACGAGCGTGACCATTCCCTGGAGTCGGTTGATCAACTGAGTTGCCGAGAGTGACTTTTCCGGGATTTCGAAAGAGCTTCGGAGAAACTCGCCGGCCTGCTGCTGCGAGCGAGTGAGGACAAGTTCCAGCATTGCGCGATCGTGTTGTGTTTCGTGCATTGTCGCCACCATCTCGAGACTATGGATCCATGGTCGCGTATACGTCAACAGAGCCGGCCAATTGGCCGGCTCTGTATGGTGTTCTCTCGCAATAGCGTTCGACGTTACAGGAGCTAGCTCTCGCCCAGGGACGAATTCGAGATTGCGTCCTTCCAGGCGTTGCTGAGGCCTCGTTTGGTCACGCCGTAGAAAATCCGCGACGATCCATTGTCTTTGTAGACGAGATCGTAGCGATAGACATTGCCCTGCTTCCGGCGTCCAGCGACTCCATACTTGCCTTTCCACTCGACCTTTTCCGGGTCGAACGTGTCTTCCTCACGCTGTGTGATGGCGTACTTCCAGAGTCCGCTGGATGAAGAACGGGTAACGTTTGGAACAACTTTGTCGTTGCGCAGGTCGTAAACGGTGTAGTAGGTTTCGCCGTCACGTTCCTCGGTATCGAGAATCTCGACGCCACTCCTGGGCCGCGGGACGTTGTCCTTCGGGACCTCGGGTTTGCGACCATTGCTGCTGGCCGGCTGGCGAGACTTCGAGTCATCAGTGCGGGAACCGGACGAGGAGTCGTCGCTATCCATCAACGATGAACGGACCATGTCGACGATGTCTTCACGAGTCGCCGTTACAGTCTGTTCGCCGCGACGAACGTAGATCTCGGCTCCGCCAAGCGTGTACGGCTTTTCCGATCCCTCCGGAATCGACATGACAATCACTGACTTTGCGTCAATGTCAAAGGAGTCAGCGCTGATACTGAGTTCTGGAGAAATGTAGCTCTGAACATCTTCAGCGAGGCGCTCCAGCGTGTTTTCCGGCTTCGAGACGCCCGAGACATCGGCAGTTTCATCGGCCTTGAGACCGATGAACAGTGTGCCGCCCTCGGAGTTTGCCAGCGCGGCGATGTCCTTCAACACGGCGTTGGAGCGGGTACGGCGTGTTGCCAACCGCTCGTGAAACGCCTGGTTTGCTGTGTTGCCGAGTTTGCGTGCTTCCCGAATGAATTCCGCTCCGGCAGTTGCCGGACGTGCGGGGCGAGTGTGATCGAAACGCTTGCTCTGCAACAGTTCCTTGATAGCGTCGAACGACGGTTCCGCCAGCAGCATCTCAGTCGGGCGATCGCCGACGCCGAGGTTGGTCTCGCGATCCGGATCCTTCGTCAGGCGATGGGCATCTGAACCCTGGATGACGTGCATCCGCCGCGGATACTCGGCTTTCGAGCCACTGAAGAAACGCAGGGTTGTTCGGCGGCCGGGATTCTCCAGGTCAGTTGCTTCCAGTGCATGGAGGTTGTCGTCCTGGGTGTAATCCATCTTGGTCTGCTTGCCGAACGGAAAGCCCTGCATGGCGATTCCGTGCGTCGAGTTGACGTGGGCGCCGATGACGAGCGCTCCAGCCTCACTGAGCACTTCATAGCAACGGAGCACATCGGTCGTTGCACCGACTTCACTCGACCCGATGTCCAGCTTGTCCTCCGGAACATTCAATGCCAGAAGAATGTGTTCGAGTTTACGAATTGATGTTTCCGGCGGGAAAAGACCGAGAATGTGGAACCCGAATGTCGCCGTGAACTCGAATCCTGGCAGCACCAGGATCTTGTTGAGCAATCGACGATACTCGGCGAGCTCCGCGGCCTCGTCCTCATTAATCCGGCCGAGATGTTCGAGAAGCTCCAGGTCTTCGATCTTTCGCCACATGCGGGCATAGCCAGCAACCGAGTTGTGGTCGGTGAACGCGATAACCTCCAGTTCCCGCTCTTCGGCGCGCTGGAGAATGTCCAGAAAGTCGAATTCGGGCTGCTGGTAGTCTGCGGAAGCGGGCGTGTGCAGGTGAAGGTCAACCTTGCGCCAGACGAGATCCTCCCGCTGGTGCTCCTGCGATTGACTTGAACGCTTGCGAGAACGTTTACTTCTAACCAAGGGTGGTAAGACTCACCCCCTTTCTGAATTGTCAACAGGTAACGGAAAATCGCGCAACGATATACGCCGGTTCCAACGGCCCGCTTACAGTGGCAATGATAACACAGCGCCTGGTTGTCACCGTCAACAGGCGGACCGGAAATCGTGCTAGAATCGCTGTTGCGTCCTCGCTGTACGTTCATGAGTACTGAACGCGATTCCAATGACATACTGCGTCTGAAAGAGTGGCCTCAAACGTGGACGTCTATGTACTGCTCGATGTACTTCTTGTAATTCTTATTGCTCTTTTCATCCCGATCGGATTCTGGCGTGGCGCTTATCGTGAGGCATTCGTAACACTCGGTATCCTCTTCGGTGCCGCGCTTGGACGATTCTGGGGAGAGACGTGGGGCGTCGAGCTGGCCGCGGTTACCCGACTGCAGGAGTCTGGCGGCGCATTCATGATCGCCATGCTCTGTTTGATCAGCGCGACATTTCTTCTGGGGTACAGCAGCGGTGCCGCCCTCCCGGTTCCCGATCCGGGATGGGTTTCACGCATCCTCGGGGCATTGATTGCCGGAGCGAACGGCGCTTTGCTGCTGAGTTTTGCCCTTGGTGACATACGGGAGTATCTGCTTTCGGCGGACGATACCGAGTTTCTGGATAACGCGACGGTTGCCCCGTTCCTTGCGGAGGGAACTGGCTGGATTCTGCTTGTGGCGGCGGCGATCTTTGTCCCGATCGCGCTAGTGCTCGCCCTCTTCGGACCCGAGATCGAAGAGGAGGATTACTACGACGACGAATTTGAAATCTATGACGACCCGTATTCGGAGCCATACGCTCAGCGCACGATGCAGCGGCCGGGCCATGCTGTTCCAGGGCAGCAGCAGCAGGCGCCACGCGCGCCAGCGCCGAATCCTGCCCCTGCGGAAGAAACCCGTCCGATCCCAAGTCCCGGGCCGCAGCCCCGGCCTCAGCCGTCTAATCCCCAACCGCAACATGGGCATGTGCAGCAGCAACCGGCACCGCAGCAACAGCCGGTCTCGGGACAACAGGCCCCGCCAGAGCAACAGCCCCGAACCTCAGAGCAGGAGATGACCCAACCGCATCGACCGACATTTGGGCCACAGCCCGGACGCGAGCCGGACGTGGACCATGGGGCAGAAACGCGACCAGCACCACAACATGGGGTTCCCCCGGAGCAGCATTCTTCTCCTAGCAGTACACCGGAACCTCAGCCCGGGCCGTCATTCGGGACTCACTCTGTTGAGGAGTCCTATGCTGAACATCAGGTTGTTTTCGGACATCGCCCGTCGCAACGACACGAACCGTCCCCGGATTCTGAGATGGAGGAGCATTTCTGCATCAAGTGCGGGACCAATGTGACGAATGCCGGCCCGGCGTGCCCGACCTGCGGGGCGTCAATCACCGTTCCTGACTGATGGATCCGAACATCTTCCGGTGTCCGGCTATCGCTGGATCAGGACATCATCCAGTGGCACGGTGAAGCCCTGATTGCTCATCGTGATCGTCAAGTGTTCGTTGCGATCGATCATCGCGGAGTGGGTTTCCGTGGCGGCTTCGAAGTCGCCATGCCAGTGCGGGGTCTGCAGCACCAGCAGATCTGGTTCGTTGATTGTGGGCGCTGAATATCCTCGTGATGTAACAAGAACATGGCCGTCTTCGCTGTCGAGTGTCGACGGATCTGGGCGGGCGTATTGACCGTCGTAGGTGTCGAGAATGTCGACTCGTTTGCCACCGATCTCGAGGCGGATCCAGGCTCCGTCATCGTCACCAGCCACCCCGGAGAGGAAGACGTCGGCTTTGTTCGAAACGGGCAACCGTGCCGTGCGATCGACATAAACGAGATCGACGCCTTGC
>SLMJ01000304.1 GCA_007133615.1 Thermomicrobiaceae bacterium
ATCCCGACGATCCCGGCGACGTTCTCGGTTCCGGCCCTGTGGTTGTTCTCCTGAGCGCCACCACTCTGCTGCCACATGATCGGGGTCTGCCGGCGAACGTAGAGCAACCCGACACCCTTGGGTCCGTAGAACTTGTGCGCTGAGAGCGACATCATGTCTACGTTAAGCGCCTCGACATCAAGATCCAGCGTTCCTCCAGCCTGCACGGCATCGGTGTGGAAAGTAATCCCGTGCTCCCGGGCAATCGCCCCGATCTCCGGTATCGGTTGAATCGTGCCGATCTCGTTGTTGGCATACATGACGGAGATCAGAATCGTGTCGTCCCGGACCGCATCGCGAACACTCTCGGGTTGGATGATCCCGGCGGAATCCGGCTTCAGATACGTCACCTCGAATCCGAACTGCTCCAGAAACTCGGCGCTGTGCAGCACGGCGTGGTGCTCGATGGATGTGGTGATAATATGATTGCCGCGCTCCCGCAGGCGATGATGCCAGGCGACTCCTTTGAGCGCCAGATTATCCGCCTCAGTGCCACCGCCGGTAAAGACGATCTCCCGGGCCTGGCAATTGAGCACATTCGCGATCATCCCGCGGGCACGATCCATCCCGGCACGCGCTTCCCGCCCGGCCGCATAAATGCTGGACGGATTGCCGTAGCGATCGCTCAGATATGGCGTCATCGCCTCCAGCACAGCCGGAGCAACCGGAGTCGTGGCAGCATGATCGAGATAGATGTCCGTCGATGCCACGGACGCCCTCCTGCTCAGAAGTTACCTGCGATACGGAAATTCGGGGACAATCGAACCCATGGCGCGAGACAGATCAGGAGACCCCGGTGCCGGACAGCATGTCCGACTTCCGATTCTGCTGCACGAGATCACCCAGCGTGGTCGAATCCAGCGCTTCAACGATTCCGTCCCGGACCTTGATCCAGACCAGTCGCGTCGCGCAGCCATCGATCATCGGGCAGAGGTCTTCGGATGGATCCATGTCTTCGGTCACGCAGACCATCGGAGCGACAGGACCCTCCATCACACGATAAACCTCACCGACCCGGACATCCTCTGGAGCGCGCGAAAGTTCATAGCCACCATTCGCACCACGGGTACTGTTCACCAGACCGGCACGGCGCAACTGGCCAATCAATTGCTCCAGATACGCTGGCGGGACGGAGGATTCTGTTGCGATTGTCGAAAGCGGCACCGGTCCCTCACCGTACAGACGGGCAAGGGAGACCATCGCTCGCATTCCGTATTCGCCTCGTGTTGAGACTTTCATAGTGCAATGCCTCTCGTCGCCGGACCAGGACGCTTGATCAATCAATCGTACACATGCCCCGGAAGAGGGTCAAGAATTATTCCTATCTGGCCGGTCGGAATTACGTCCGGCGCAGATCCAGGTCTGACCCAATTCCCCGCACGAATTCGACCAGGAGCTGAATCGAGTGCTCCAGATCAGTCAAACTGACCAGCTCCGAGGGCGAATGCATGTAGCGGCACGGGAACGAGATGATCCCGCATGCGATTCCGTCACGGGTCGGCATGACGCCGTCGGCATCAGTGCCACTTCTTGCCGGAACCAGGTCGACCGAGTACGGAATATCATTCTCTTTGGCCGCATCGACCAGCATCCGCTGAACGCCCGGATGGACAACAGATCCACGCGCCAGCGCCGGCCCACCATTGATCTTGACGTCACCGCCACTGTTCTTGTCAGCCTTCGGGTGATCGGTTGCGTGGCAGACATCGAGCACGATCGCGATATCCGGCTCCAGCGCAAATGCCGCGGTCTGAGCGCCCCGGAATCCAACCTCTTCCTGAACTGCCGCCAGCGCGAGGACGTCCGCGCTGGGCCGCTCGTCAGCGAGTCGCCGAATCGCCTCCAGTGCAACAAAGCAACCAACTCGATTATCCAGCCCACGTCCGGAGATCATTCCGTTGCGGAGCTCGCTGACACTGCGTTCGATAACGATCGCATCACCCGGAGCAACCAGCGAACGTGCTTCATCACCGTCAGCAGCCCCGATATCGATCCAGAGATCCTTGATCTGTGAGGCTTTTCCGCGCTCATCCGAGCTCAGCAGATGAGCAGGTCGTCGACCGACCACGCCCGTCAATGGGCCATCCGCCGCGAGGATCCGGACATGCTGGCCGGTCAGCACCTGGTCATCCCAGCCGCCGATTCCCTGAAACCAGAGGTAGCCCTGGTCATCAACGTAGCTGACCTGCAGGCCAATCTCGTCGACGTGACCGGCAATCACAACCCGTGGGCCGGATCCCGACAGTCGGGCAGTGCTGCTCCCCAGCCGATCCACCTTGACCTCGTCAGCAAACGATTCGGCTTCCTGGCGCCACCGCCTGGCGGCCGGTTCTTCGTAGCCAGCCGGGCTGGCCGTCTCCAGCAGTTCGAAGAGGAATTGTTTCGTCGTGTCATTCATATCAAGAGTCTCATCTCATCGTCTAAGGGATCACATAACTCAAGAATCACTCCCCTCTCCCGGTATTGGGAGAGGGGCAGGGGGTGAGGGCGATTAGTTCACCTGCGAATGCGGCGGCCGTCCGTTCAACACCGACGTTACATTCAACAGTGCAAGCTGAAGTGACCGGTCGTAGGCCTCATTCGATGCCCCGCCGATGTGCGGGGTGATGATCACGTTGTCGAACTCCCGGAACGCGCATTCGTTCGTCGGCTCGACCACGAACACATCCAGTCCAGCCCCGGCAATCCGGTTCTTCTCAAGTGCCTTGCACAGCGCGGGCTCATCAACGACCGGTCCCCGGGCAGTATTGATCAGGTAGGCGGTCGGCTTCATCAACTCGATTTCACGCTCACCGATGAGATTGTGCGTCCATGGCGTCAGTGGTGTATGCAGCGTAACGTAGTCGGACTCCTGGAGGAGCCGGTCAAACGGCACATAACTGATGCCGTGCTCGTCCGCGTAGGTAATGTCCCAGGCGACGTCCGTCGCCAGAATCCGCATGCCGAAGCCTTTGGCCAGCTGGGCGACACTCTTGCCGACCCGGCCAAGGCCGACAATTCCGATCGTCTTGCCCCAGAGTTCTGGACCAGTGAAGCGTCCCCACTCACCATTCCGCATGGCACGGTCGCTCTGGTAAATCTGGCGGGAGAGCGACAGCATCATGCCGAAGGCGAGCTCCGCCACGGAGCGATTGTTGCAGCCCGCGCAGTTGCAGACCGCAATCCCCTTCGCCGTTGCAGCATCTAGATCAATGTGATCGTATCCGACACCACCGGCGCTGATGACCTTCAGCCGGTTCGCATTCTCCAGCACCTTCGGGGTGACCTTTTCGAGTCCGGTAATAAGGCCATCGGCATCCTTGATGATGTCTGCCAGATGATCCTCAGTGATCGGGTACTGGATATCACGTTCGGCCAGCGTGCATCCTTCGCGCTCGAGCAGCTCGCGATACTTTTCGCTCGTCTCACGAAACTTGCTCGAGATGATCAGGATCTCCTTGGACATAGTGATTCGCCCCTTACGTCGATGCAGTTGAACGGCCAACGGCGGCATTGTAGCGTAGTCTATGCAAATGCGGTCCATGTCAGGTCAATTGGCCGTCATGTCGGGCATTTCGCCCACCAGAATCGCGTTGACACGCTACTCAGCCGCGTGCTAACGTTGAGTTCGTTGAAAACGCGAAGCACTCCTGTTATCTCCTTTCGAAGGGCCACGAACCTTGGAATTTGTCCTCAGAGTAATGCTGATGTTCATCACGATCATGCAGTTTGCGATCATCGGCAGGGCTATCCTTTCCTGGTTCGATCGCAGTCAGTCCAACCCGGTTTCCCAGTTCCTCGTCCAGCTGACCGAGCCGATCGTTGCACCGATCCGGTCAATCCTGCCTTCAATGGGCATGATCGACCTCTCTCCACTCGTGGCAATTCTCGTCCTTCTCGTGCTTCGGATGATGCTTATCGGCGCGCTGGCATAGATTCACGCCCCTGACCGTGGTGCCAGGAGCACTCGACCAGGCTGAGTCAGACACCTGCTTGAGCCGGAGGTGGTCATGGCTGGAGAGATCCCCGGCAAATGGCGAACGCTTCTGCTGCTAGCCGTTGCCGAGCTTCTGGCGATGGCGACCTGGTTCTCTGCCTCCGCGGTCGTTCCCGGACTCACGAATGAATGGAATCTGGACGGCGGCCAGCAAGCCTGGCTGACGATGTCGGTGCAGATCGGATTCGTCGCCGGAGCCTTCGGTTCCGCGTTGCTTAATCTGGCCGACCGAATCCCGGCCAAACAGCTCTTCGGCTACTCCGCGCTCCTGGCTGCCGCGGCCACGGCGTTGATTCCTCTGATCGCCACCGGCTTCGCCATGGCGATGGTTCTGCGATTTCTCACCGGTGTGTTCCTCGCCGGGGTCTATCCCGTCGGTATGAAGATCATGGCAACCTGGACTCGGGCAGACCGCGGGCTCGGGATCGGCCTTCTCGTTGGGGCGCTGACCGTTGGTTCGGCTGCCCCTCATCTGATCAACGCTGGCGGCGGGATTCCGGAATGGCAGTTCGTCCTCTATGGGGCTGCCGTCGCGGCTGCCATCGGCGGAGTAATCTGCTTCCTCGCCGTCACCGAGGGTCCATACGCCGCGGCGGCACCGAAATTCAACTGGAAGTACACCGTCGAAGTCGTCCGAAACCGGGGCCTGATGCTGGCGAACCTCGGGTACCTCGGCCACATGTGGGAACTCTATGCCATGTGGACCTGGATCCCGGTGTTTCTGATCGCCAGCTTCGAAATCGCTGGGGTCGGAGCCGCCTGGGCCGCGTTCACCGCCTTCTGCGTCATTGCGATCGGTGGGCCCGCAAGTGTCCTGGCAGGCAAACTGGCCGACCGCTTCGGCCGAACACTGGTAACGAGCGTACTCATGGCTATCAGCGGCAGCTGTGCGGTTCTCGTCGGATTTCTCTTCGGAGCGCACCCGATCTGGCTCGTTCCACTTTGCCTCATCTGGGGATTCACGATCGTTTCCGATTCCGCCCAGTTCTCGGCCAGTGTCAGCGAGCTGGCAAATCCAGAATATGTCGGCACAGCGCTTACCCTGCAGACCAGTGTCGGTTTCCTGCTCACGATGCTCACGATCCGGCTGATTCCGCCGATCGAAGGCGCGGTCGGTTGGGAATGGGCCTTCAGCTTCCTGGCCATCGGCCCGCTATTCGGAATCATCGCGATGCTTGCACTGCGCCGCTCCGATGATCGGGAGAAGCTGGCGGGAGGGGTCGGCTAATGGGGCGACGGCCCGAGTCGACTATTCGAACCAGTCGAACATGACTGAAGATCAATGGGTAAATTCACAATGCAAAGGGCCCACTGCGAACGCGGACCCTTTCTCTGGCTAAGTGTGAAGTGCGGCCATAAGCATCCCGGTCGCTATCAGTGCCGCTACGGTCCGCAGATGATTCCACGCAGTCCAGTCGTTCAAATAGTCTGACCAGAACGCGGTCCCATCGGGGCTTTCGGGATTCAGCCCCGCAAGCCTGTTATTCAGCGGGACATTCCGAACAATCGTCACACCTGTGACTCCAAGGAGATAGACTATGCTGGCACCTTGCACGAGACGTGACGTCTCACCCGCGAATGCTGTCACCTCCAGTACGAGCAACGCGAGACAAACCGCCGCGGTGCCGAATAGCAGGGACATAAACGCCGGCGTGACGGCGGATACGTTGATCGATTGCATGGCGGCTATCCCCTGAACTGTGCGAAGTTGCTTCAGAGCGGGCATCACGAACGACGAGAAGGCGAAGAAGACACCAGCAACCATTCCGCACCCAACCGCGGCGATCAGCAAAGCAACAGTGTGGATTGTGGTCATTGCTTGATGTTCCAGACACCAGTAGCTGCGACATCCCGAGCGTAGTCGGCGAAGTCTTTTGGCTCGCGGCCAAGTGCTCGCTGGACGCCGTCAGCAACGGAGGCGTTTCGTCCATCAAGAACCTCACCAAACAGGTACGTCAGGAGTCCAACGAACTCAGCAGGAACCTCTTGCTGTTGCATGATGGAGGTATACCGCTCGAGCGGGACCGAGGTGAATCTAATCTCACGACCAGAGACCTGCGCGATTTCCTGGACCGCCTGCTCGAAGGTCAGAAGTCTCGGTCCCGTCACCTCGTAGACCTGACCTTCATGGCCATCCTCGGTGAGCGCGGCCACGGCCACACTGGCGATGTCTTCAGCGTCGATGAACGGTTCGGGCACCTCACCAACCGGAAGCGCGACCTCGCCAGACTGGATCGGCTCCAGCAGATAGTTCTCGTCAAAGTTCTGGTTGAACCAGGCACTTCGTACGATCGTCCATTCAACGCCTGCTGACTGAACTACCTCTTCCGCCCGGAGTGCCTCGTCTTCCCCCCGACCGGCGAGAAGCACCATCCGCCTGACACCGGATTTCACCGCAAGATCAGTGAGTTCCTGAACGTCCTCAACAGCGCCCGGGACTGCAAGATCGGGATAGTACGAGATATAGATCGACTCGACATCCCGCAGAGCAGGCTTCCATGAAGTCCGGTCTCTCCAGTCGAATGGAACCCCTGCTGTTCGCGATCCCACTCGTATTTCAGTATCCAGTGAGGAAAGCTGACGCACGACGCGTCGGCCGGTCTTCCCCGTACCACCTATGACGAGAATGCTGTGTGTTCGCTGAATCTGGGACGCCATCTGGATTCCTTTCTGATGACTTTACACCGTGTCAATTTACATGGTGTAAAGATAGTGTATACTTTACGCCATGTCAAGCCCTGAACTACACGAACCAGACACAAGAACACGGATTCTCGAGGCAACACGTCGGGTGATGGAAGAGAGGCTGGGGCGTGGCGTTCGTATGCGTGACGTTGCCGACGCAGCGGGGGTATCGCGCCAGGCGGTGTATGACCATTTTGGTTCACGAGCGCAGCTTATCCTGGAGACGACTCACTACGTGGACCAGGTCCGTGGCCTCGACGAGCGCAAACAGCGATTTGACTCAGCGACGACCGGTCAGGAAGCCCTGGACACATACATTGAATTTTGGGGGAACTTCATCCCCGAAATTCACAGCATTGCACGAGCACTGCGAGCCGATCGCGAGTCCGATCCGGCGGCCGCCGCCGCGTGGGATGATCGAATGGGTGCCATACGAACCAGTTGCCGGATCATCGCGGAGATGCTTGAACGCGACGGCATGCTCGCCCCGGGCTGGAGTGTCCTTGAAGCGGTTGATTGGCTCTGGACGATGCTTTCAATCAGTAACTGGGAATCGCTGACGATCGAGTGCGGCTGGACGCAGGATCAGTATCTCAAACGAATGCACGAAATCTCCAGGACCACGCTGGTGAAGTCGAGGGAAGCGTGAGAATGGAGACAGGCAGTCTTTCGATCAGGAAGCACTCGTCTGTTGAGGGGGATGATTGACCTGTTCACTGGGAGACTTCCCGGATGTCGAACTGCCTCGAGACAGCAGAAACACTTCGAGCAGAATAATGATCAATGCCAGCAGGGCACCATTTACGGCAGTCAGCACCTCGAGCAGGTGCAGCAGCAATATCCCAACCAGGAACATCGCCGCCAGATAGCCCTCACGCCTGGCTCGGAGAAAGTCATACTTCTGGCTACGGCGCGTAAGCAGGCGATAACCGACAGCGTACGAGACCAGCGTGAAGATCGTCGCGAGTGACATCATCAGCGCGATCAACACCGTCAGGAGGATCGGAAACGGCGGATGGCTGCCCGGGTTGATGAACGTGATCATGAACAACAGCGTTGACCATGCAGTCACGGCTTCCAGGTCGTAGAGCGGAATCTGCAGCATCCGGGCAATCGGCGTGAAGGTCAGCAACGGAGCTGCAATGAACGTGAGGTAAGCGACGATCCGGATCGGGGCAAAAAAGTCCGAAACTGACCCTACATCGACAGGAACAATCAACACCCAGACACTTGCCCAGGCGACAATCGCTCCAACGATTAACCCTATCCAGCCGAGTATCCGCATCGCTTACCTGTCCAGACAATATGAACGTCAGTCACACCCGACCAGCCGGTGTGACTCTCAGGAACATTCCTCGTTGCCACAGTCTAGCAGTGTCCGGACGGTAACACCACCCGATGCTATAATCGCCAGCAAGCGTAAGTCGTAGAGAGGCGCGCAATGGTTGTGGAAGTCTTTGTCGACGATGTTGTTCGCCTCAAAAAGCCTCATCCGTGCGGTTCAACAGACTGGACCGTTACCCGGATCGGCGCGGACATCGGACTGAAATGCCTCGGCTGTGACCGCCGGGTCATGCTCTCACGCCCAACGTTCGAAAAACGCCTCAAAACGTTCGTTTCCCGCGCAAGCGACGCTGCGCCTGCCGACCTTTCCGGTCCCCTGACCGATCGCGGAAACTGAGCAGACCTCACCATGCACCATGCTCATGCCCACGAACGTGGCGGCCCGGAAGGCCGCATGATCGATGTCCTCCGGAATCGCCAGTTCTTGCTTCTCTTTCTCGTGCAGGCGCTCTCCCAGACCGGCCAGAACATGGTCAACTTCGCACTGCTCATCCTCGTCCGCGGAGTCATCGACGAACACAATGTGGCCCAGGCCAACACGGCGATCGGACTGGCGGTTCTTGCGTTCAGTTCGCCGGCGATCCTCTTCAGTCCAATTGCCGGGGTGCTCGTCGAACGCGCCAGCAAGCAACGCGTCCTGATCATCACCAATGTGTTGAGAGGTGTCGCCGCGCTCGGTTTCGTCCTCATCCAACCAACATGGACGCCCATGCTCGCGCTGATCATGCTCTATCTGCTCGCGTTCGGGGCCGGAGCAGTAGGGCAGTTCTTCGGACCGGCTCTCGGAGCAACGATTCCGGGGCTGGTAACCCGTGCCCAGTACGTGCAGGCAAACGCCCTGATCAACCTGACCATCACCGGCTCGCAGATCCTCGGATTCGCCGCGCTCAGCCCGTTCCTGATCAGGGTCTATGGAGTCAATACCGTCATCGTGGGTATCGTCATCGTGTTCCTCATCTGCGCAGCGCTGAGTTACTTCATCCCGATCGGGAAACCGGAACCTCGCTCCCAGCAGACCACCTACCATAGCCGAACGCGTCGATTCTTTGATGAATTGCGAGAAGGCGGCCGGATCATTCTCGATAGACCGATTCTGGTCAAAGCGATCGCGTATCTCTCCCTGGCAATGGCAACGTATCTGATGATCGCCACGCTCGGTCCGGAGTACGTGACCAACGTGTTGCAGCTTCCGGTTGAGGACATCGCGTTCATCCTGGTACCGGCGGGAATCGGCGTCATCGTCGGAGTGGTGTCGGTTGGACAGATCACGAAACGATTCGGGATCGAGCGAACAATCGACGCGGCAATCGCAGCCGCCGGGATCGGACTTGTCCTGATCGCCAGTGTCGGGGTGATCAGCCAGTTCATCTGGCAGGATCCGGCCGATGAACGGACTGGAGCGCTCTACATCGCCGGCGTGCTCGCAGTGGTGTTGGGGATGTCCAACGCATTCATTCTTGCGCCGAGTCAGTCGCTGTTGCAGTCGAGAGCACCGGAAAACGCCCGGGCCCGGGTCTGGGCGGCGTTCTTCACCGTGGCCAACGGCGTCGCTTTCATTCCAATCATCTTCGCGGGAGCGCTGGCAGACCTTTTCGGCGTCGTAACTGTGATGTTCGGCATGGGCCTTATCCTCATCGCCGTTGGCGCCTACCAGATTACCAGTCGAGATGCGGATGCCGAATCTGATGCTCACGTCGCTCGCTGATTCGACCAACGAGCACTCGTCCCAGAGCGCGCGATTCCGCCCGAATACCGCGAGACGGGTCCACGTGCCTGTCGGTCGACCTATGCTACGAAGGCTGAAATTCCTTTCCAGAGGAAGTACGCACCGAAGCTGGCGGAGACGACAATCTTGATGGCGCGGTTGTTCGCTTCCATCCAGTTCCCGATGCGGTCGAGAACCGCCGCGGCGCTCTGTGGAGCGATCAACAGGCCTAAAATCGGCGCCAGTGAAGTGACACTCGCCACAGCCACGTAGGTGAGAAATAGCGTGACGCCTTCCGCCCGAGCCGGTTCCGCTTCACGAATGACGCTCAATGCGCTCAATGTGAAGACCCAGTGCTTCCCGGCAAGGGTAATCGCAAGCGCCCCCAGGCCGAGCGCCTGCAGTGAAGACGCAGACCCGATTCGTGTCATCCACGTCGGCGGGGCTTCATCCGGGTCCTCCTCCTTGAGAATTCCTCTGATGGCGGCGAGCACCATCAACACACCAAGTACAAGCAGAAGTGTTGCGGTTATGGTTCTCGCCTCCGCGACTTCGTCAGCGTCATCCGGATTTCCGAGGACCAATCCGAAGACGACACCCTGCACAAGACGCACCGCAACGACTCCGCACAGAAACGCACTTGCCTTTACCAGTCCACCATCACCCCGCAAAAACGTCAGGACGATAATCACCATCAACGGCGCAAGCGCAGAAGCAATAGCTAGCGGGATCAACTCGACAAGCACATCACCCACAGAGGAATCCATTTCTGGAGTGGATTTCAGAAGACAAAGGCTACAGTCTGTTTACGGAGACTCAGAATCGTTGATCACTCGAGAACTGAAAGATTCTGTCGCTGCACATGCTCTGAACGGGCAAGCCCGAGAGCGGCTCCGCAGGGATTAATCGTCTGAAGACGCGGGGAGTTATGACAGGCGACGAACCAGGTTCACCGCTCGGGGCAGATGGCTGAACTCGGCCGAAGCGCGTATACTTGGCGTCGCGAAACGCGCGCCGAAGTGGCGGAATGGCAGACGCGTCGGTCTCAAAAACCGATGGGCTTCGGCCCGTGTGGGTTCGACTCCCACCTTCGGCACTACTTACTTACTTTGCCTCTGTTTATAGGGAAACTCAGAAGGGGATGCACGCCTCAGTCACGTTTTGGTCACGCTAGCTTCCCAGCATAGCGTCCAGGCGGTCTGCAGCGTCGCGCTGCATTCCCATCGTCACGTGACTGTACTTATTCAGCGTCATGCTGATGTCGCTATGGCCGAGCCGTTCCTGCACGATCTTGGGGTGCTCGCCATTCGCCAGCATAAGGGTGGCAGCAGTATGCCGTAGGTCGTGAAAGCGAATACGCGGAAGCCCAAGCTTCTTGGTCAGGTTACGAAAACGATTGCCTACTACATTTCCATGCAGCACGCGTCCATTGCCGCGCTCGAACACCAGATCAGTGTCGTCCCATAGCGGGCCAACCTGCAACCGCCGCTCAGCCTGTCGACGACAGTGCTTCTGAAGCTCAGCGACCGAGGATTGAGTAATAGCAATCGAACGTTTCCCCTTCGCTGACTTGGGTTCCCCGAACATGAGGCCATGTTCCCCTCGTGTCAACGTACGGCGAACATAGATTTCTCCACGATCAAGGTCGACATCGGCCCAACGTAGTGCGAGCATCTCGCCCCGCCGCATCCCGGTAGTCACTGCGAGTCTCCAAAGCGCACACAGAGAGTCCTCAGACGATCCGACGAGAAACGCGCGAACCTGCTCTGCGTTCCAAGTCTTCATCTCCATATCTACAGGACGAGGCGCATCGACCCCGTCACACGGGTTGCGA
>SLMJ01000042.1 GCA_007133615.1 Thermomicrobiaceae bacterium
AGATCCGGTCCCGGTGCTCCGGCTGCCGGATCCGGCTCGGTAATGCCGTCGATCGCGTGGCACATCGCGCAGCCGGTGTCGTAGTAGGCATCCAGCCCCGCCTGGAGAAACTCGTCATCCGGTTCGGACGCGGGTTCCTGTCGATCAGCTATCCACTGGTCAAACTCGTCCTGCTCCTGGGCAATAACCAGTTTGCCCATAAGCGCGTGCTGCACCCCGCAGAACTCAGCACACTGGCCCCAGTAGATGTCCGCCTCGTCGGCCTGAATCCACATCACGTTTTCTTTTCCGGGATTCAGATCGCGCTTCCCGGCGAGCTCCGGCACCCAGAAACTGTGGATGACATCAGCCGAGGTCAGCCGCAACTCAACCGGTTCCCCGACCGGGATGTGGATCTCGTTGGCGGTAACGACATCATGCTCGGGATACCGGACTTCCCACCAGAACATGTGCCCGACGACCTCGATGATCTCCGCCGGTTCCTCGGGTGACTCGATCACAGACTGTCCGGTCCGTACTGAATCGCCCAATACGAGCGCAATGATCAGCAGCGGGATCGCCAGCCCGCCCACGGCGAAGAACGCCCGGTCGCTGATCGGAGGATCGAATTCCGGGTTTGCCTGTCTCCGGGCCCGCATAATCGCATAGAGGAGAAGCCCCATCACAACCACGTAGACAACCAGCCCGAGCCAGAACATCAGCCACCAGTGGCTGGCTGTGTCGGCCGCGCCGGGTCCACGAGGATCAAGAGCGCCGCCATCGGCATCACAGGATGCGAGTGTGCCCAGTGCTATGAAGATGACAAGGAATGACCAGAATCGCCGCACGCCCCCGCCGTTCCGCTACCTGTTGCGAACGCCAGTGATGCGACGCTTCATCGGACGTCGCTCGAGCGCAATCAATCGCGACCAGGCATCCCTTCCCGGAAACACCACTATTTCTTCCCCCACTACCAATTCCACAACGTTCAACCGTGGTTCAACTGGCCAGCGCAAGTTGCGGACCGTCGAACGAAGCTACGGAAGGTGAAATTCCCGCCAGTCGGGGCGATCCTGGAAACTGGGATTAGCTTCAGGGGAGAATACGCGATTGCGCCCAGCTACGCCACCATCCTGCGCAATGGGAGCAAGTTCGCACGCACTTCGTGCCCGGTTCGGATACTCCAACCGCTTTCGTTTGGGGAGCGTGCGGGAGCCTGCCAGAGCGACCGGCCTCGGAAGCTCATCGGCCTGCCACTCGTCGGCACAGCGTCATCCCTGGCTAGTCATCGTCCAGCGAAAGGCGTCCCAGTTCGAGTGCGCGCTGGTCATCGAGCGCGTTCAGTTCGCTTTCCATCCAGGGCTCGTAGAGCTCGAAGCGGTTCCGGCCGTTCCGTTTTGCCGCATACATCGCGGCGTCAGCCTGCCGCAGAAGTACCGCGGGCGAGAGGTTCGAAGAGTCTGCAATCGCAACGCCTGTGCTGGACGAGATCGACACTCTGGTTCCGGCCAGGTCAAAGGGGGTGTCCAGCTGCTCGCCCAGCCGTCGGGCGATCGTCAGGACGGCATCGTGCGACGTCACCGCCGGGAGAAGGACCACGAATTCGTCCCCCGCAAACCGGGCAAGAGTGTCGTTCTCGCGCAACACACGATCGAACCGTTCTGCAACCTGTTTGAGCAGTTCGTCTCCAGCGTCGTGTCCAAGTGTGTCGTTTACCGGCTTGAAGTGGTCCAGATCAATGAACATCAGTGCGGTTTTCCGATCGAGGCGGCTCTGGCGGAGTTCCTGACCCAGAAACTCCAGCACACGCGCCCGGTTTGGCAAGCCGGTTAGCGGATCATGATACGCCTGATGAGCGAGTTCCCGTTCAAACGACTTTCGTTCACTAATGTCGCGGGAATTCAGCACGATTCCCTGAACACCCGGTGTCTCGAGCTCGTTGGAGGCGATCGATTCCAGGTAGACGACGTTCCCCTCTGGACCAGCCAGACGCCACTCGAAGCGCATCTCCCGCTCGTCTCCTCGCAACAGTT
Organism: Thermomicrobiaceae bacterium; assembly: GCA_007133615.1. GTDB lineage: Bacteria > Chloroflexota > Chloroflexia > Thermomicrobiales > Thermomicrobiaceae > SLMJ01. The sequence continues at coordinate 2,013 of SLMJ01000042.1, forward strand.
TCTTCATTGCCGCTCGAACAACCGGCCGATCATCGGCATGCGACCAGTCAAATACCCGAGTTCCGACAAACGCTTCCGGGGTCGCCCCAATCAACTCTTGCGCAACTGGCGACTGAAATCTGAACCGGAGATCATTATCCAGAACGGCGATCATATCGGACGAGTACTCAACAAGCGCGTTTATCCGGGCATCGGATTCGTGTCGAACCTGTGCAATCTCATACTGCTGGTTCTCCCGAAGAGCCTGGAACTGACGCACCGCCACCAGAACGATCAGCAGGGCGAGAAGCCCGAGGAGAACACCAAACTCATCGATCAGACGCGGAGCAGCAGCAAGCGCAAATACAGTGACTGCCATTCCCGCCGCGAGATACGAAAGCGCCGAGCGAATCCATGCCGCAACTGTGTTGGGATACATCAGCGGTACGTTCCGACTGATCACGTCAACCTGTCGCTGCGGGCTCGCCGCCAGAAACGCGTACCCGATCATCCAGAGCGCGTAGGTGATCCCTCCATGGTCGTACGTTCCCCTTGCTTCTTCAAAAACCCATACGAAATCCGCTGTCGTCATGGCGACTGCGGAGACTACGATCAGGGAGAGCAGTCCGAGCCTGCCCGGGCGTGGTCGTCGATGCATTTTGATCAGCGCCGCGATCAACAGCATCAGACCCACAGCGGGGTAGGCAAACAGCAACGCAGACTCGATGCCGAACGCCGGCCCGAGCAGGTTCTCTGGTCCGATCACAAGATAACCAACCAGGGTGGTGACGCCGAGCAGGATAATTCCGGCATCGAGCACATATCGAACATAGTCACTGCGGGTGAGATCCGGCGCCGGAAATCTCAGAATACCGGCGATCAGCACGAACTTGCTGCCGATAAAGAACGCATCCGCCAGCGAAGGAAACGGCGCGCTGGTCGTGGCGACGGCATACCAGGCCCACATACCATCAGCGAT
>SLMJ01000406.1 GCA_007133615.1 Thermomicrobiaceae bacterium
CCTGGGAGAGGGGAGAACAGGGTTTGCTGCAAATCCACTAGTTTTCCCCCGCAAACTCCTTCATCATCGCCAGTGGTCCAGCGACGAGACCGCCGTCAACCGGCAGAATCGCACCTGTTACCCAGGACGCTTCATCTGACGCAAGGTAGAGACATGCCCAGGCCACGTCTTCTGGCTGGCCGATGCGCTGGAGTGGATGACGTCGCGCTACGGTTGCTTGCTGCTCGGGAGTCGGTTCGATGCTTCCGGAGAGGCCCGTCCTCACCGCACCCGGGCAGATCGCGTTGGTCCGGATACCATGTTTGCCGTAGCGAACCGCCATGTTCAGTGTCAGATTGATCAGGCCCGCCTTCGCGGCGCTGTAGCCCTCTTCCCCGGTTCCCGTCATCCCGCGCACCGATGAGATGTTGATAATCGAGCCTGTTCCACGCTCGATCATGTGCGGTAGAACCGCGCGGGAACCGTAGAACGGCGCCGTCAGGATCAGATCCAGGCTCGCCTGCCAGTCCGCGTCGTCGATCTCCAGCAAATCCTGCTTGTATGATGCCCCGGCGTTATTCATGAGAATATCGACCTTGCCAAAGTGCTGGACCGTGCGTTCGACCATTGTGTTCACGGCGCTGGAGTCCGTGACATCGACTGGTATCGCGAGAGCGTTCCCGCCTGCCTCCGAGATCGAGTTCGCCACCTGCCTGGCCCGGTCTTCGTGCAACTCGGCAATGACGACCGACGCTCCCTCACGGGCGAACAGTTCGGCGGTCGCCTTCCCGATTCCGGATCCGGCGCCGGTGATAATGGCGACTTTTTCATCCAGACGCACCTGATGGCTCCATTCGTTGCATTCGACTGTCCAGTTGTTCGAGATGTTCGGGGCACTATACCGCAGTTGCTTAGATCGAAACGCCGTTTCGTTGAGACAGAATCGGCCTGCGGGATCGGGCGAGTGCTTCCAGCAGGTCCGCGCCGGTGGCGGCGCCATTGTGTCGACGGAACTCTCGAGACACCTCGCCCGCCCGCTGCCGGTAGCTGTTCTCCGCCAGAATGCTCATGACCGCTTTCCGGATTGAATCGGGACCGGGTGAAGAGGTCCCGAGATCGACGCCAGCGCCACTCCTGCGGATCCGGGCGTTAATCTCCAGCTTGTCCTCGGTCGCCCCGGCAACAACGAGCGGAACGCCGTGACTCAACGCCAGTTGAACTCCGTTGTAGCCACCGTTGGTGATCATGAGATCCACGTGCGGCAGCACATGCTCGAACGGGATGTACTCGACGACCCGGCAGTTTCCGGGTAGCCTGAGCTGCGTCAATTCTTCAACGGGAGCCCCGCCAGTTGTGGCGATCACCAGGCAGTTTCGGCTGGCCAGTGCCCGGATCGTTGGCAGGAGCAGTTGGTGAGGATCTGTGGACAGGGTGCCCTGCGTGACCAGAATGGTGCGGGCATAGTTCCGGGTATCGGTCCACCAGGCTGGTGGCTCGAACGGTGATTCGATTGCCTGTGACACGGTCGGGCCGATGTAATGAAACTGCGGCGGAAGATCATCACGCTCGTATTCAAGCCCCCGGATAGAGCCCTGCATGTAGAGGTAGGGCGAGAGGGATCGATCCCAGAATATCTGGCCAGTTTCCGGAAGCCCGACCCGCTGACGTAACTGATCCACATAGGCCGTCGTGTCGCGGTAAAGGTGATTCCAGCTAGTGGACTGGTTGATTGCGAACCGGAGATGGTCAAGCCGGGTCTGCGGTGGGGCAATCCCGAGCCCGAATGGGGGTATCTTCTCCCCGCTGAGATTCACCGCAAACGGGTTGAACGCTGCCCATGGTGGCCCGCCGGCTTCATACAGCCAGCCACCGCCTAGAAAGCCAGTATCAGTCAGCACAGCGTCGATCCGGTTCTTCGATGCAATGTCCTGCAGATCGAGGAAGTGACCTGCGCTCTCCGCGGCAAAGAGGAACCGGATATCGAAAAGCAAACTATCGATCCCGGTCCATCTGGAACGGTTCGGTAAACGGTCGTTAACCGGTATATGACTGTCGTCGGCAGCAAAGCGAGTCGGGACGAAGGTTGCTCCTGCCCTCTCAACCCGTTCCTGAAAGTGTATGCCCGTATACCAGAGCACCTGATGCCCGCGATCGGTAAGTTCAGCGACGATCGGCGCCAGTGGGACGATATGCCCGGTTAGTGCGGTGGATCCGACCAGAAATCTAGCCATAGCAGTGGTGTTCCTCTCGACGGGCTTGACCGGATCGGGGACAATGCTTCGCAAGACCCGAGTTCAAATAAGCATAACTGGAGGATACATGGCTGAACTTGGAATCATGATCGAATCGCAGGACGGAACAAACTGGGACCGCTGGAACAAGCTGATCGATGCTTGCCACAATGGCGGACTCAACGGGCTGTGGAGATCCGATCACCTCTTCTCGCTGATGGGCGATACCACCCGCGACGCGCTCGCGCTGGTGCCTGCACTTACGGCCGTCGCCATGAAGAGCGACCGGCTGGAATTCGGCGCGGTTGTCTGCCCAATGACCTTCCGTCATCCGGTTATGCTGGCTCGCGAAGCCGTGGCCCTGGATCTGCTGTCCAACGGTCGGTACACCCTCGGGATTGGTGCCGGCTGGAACGAGCGAGAGCACGATGCTTTCGGATTCGATCTGCTGCCATTGAAACAGCGCATGGATCGTATGGAAGAGTCGCTGGAGGTCATCACCCGGTTGCATACTGGCGATGTCGTCAGCTATCAGGGAGAGCAGTTCCAGCTCAAGGATGCCCAGATGCGGCCGAAGCCATCCCGCGGGAACAAAGTGCCGATCATGATCGGTGGTAGCGGTCGGAAACGGACGTTGAACATGGTTGCTCGTTTTGCCGACGAGTGGAACTGTGTCAACGGCGACCTCGCGACCTACGACGAGCTCGTAGCAACGCTCGATGGCCATTGCAA
>SLMJ01000112.1 GCA_007133615.1 Thermomicrobiaceae bacterium
CGCCAGGGCCCCACGGGCCTGATCACCACAACCACCTGGGCGCATCTGCATCCTGAGAATGAGACGCGCATGCTGTCGGTCACGGTGCGCGATGATGTCACACAGACGCAGGCCATCCTGGCCGGCCTCGCTGACAAGGCCCATGGGCAGCAGGCAGAGGTTCCCGACCTGGCCCCCTGGCACGCTCTGCAGAACTGGCTAGAGTTGGCCGGCTGCCGAGAGGTCACGATCCCCTACGCACCCCATGTGGCGCGTCTGAGCGACCCCAGGCCCGTGCGTCTGCGGCGCGACCTGGGTAAGGTTTTCACCCTGATCCAGGCCCATGCCATGTTGCATCAGGCACACCGAGAGCGAGATGCACAGGGGCGCATCGGGGCTACGTTGGATGACTATGCGGCGGTCCACGCTCTCGTGATCGATAGCATCAATGAGGGCGTGCAGGCCCGGGTCAGCAGCCAAGTGCGCGAGACCGTGGAGGCGGTGGCGCGGCTCCAGACGGCAAACAAGGGAGAACCGGTTCTGATCGGGGATCTCGTAGAAGCCCTGAGCCTTGACCGGAGTGCGGTGTGGCGGCGGGTGCAGGCCGCCAGGGCCGCGGATCATCTCATCAATCTCGAGGAACGAAGGGGCCGGCCTGCCAAGCTGATCCTGGGTGAGCCTCTGCCCGGCGAGGAGACGGTACTGCCCAAGCCCGAGGTCTTGGAACACGCCATCCACATGCCCGAGCATGCGCCTCCTCCGAGCCAGGCGACGGTCCGGCAAGGGGGGGAGGGGGGTGTGTACCCTCCGATAGAGCGCGCAACGGTGCAACAGCCCAGCCCTCAGCCCCAGCAACTGAGCATGCAGCCTGACCGGCATGCTCTGACAGAGACGCAACAGTTCTACCTGAGCATCGCGGACGAGAATGAGTTCCCCTTCTGAACCAGAGCTCCCCAGTGCATCGCAACGCCGCCTGTCACAGAACAGGGAGACAGACCATGAGAACGAGACAGAGAGTGTTTGTCGAAGAATATTTAAAGTCCTGGAACGCTACCCAGGCCGCCATCAAGGCGGGCTACTCTCCCCGCTCCGCCGCCAGCATCGGCTGGGAGAACCTGAGGAAGCCTGAGATCCAAGCCGAGATCGAGCGCCGCATCGAGCAAGAGGTCATGTCCGACAAAGAGGTGCTCCTGCGCCTGGCGCAACAGGCCCGGGCCGAGTACGCCGAGTTCATCCGCCCCGATGGCTCCCTGGACCTCGAGACCCTCAAGGCGCAAGGCAAAGCCCACCTGATCAAGAGCATCAAGCGTACCCGCTACGGCCTGCAGATCGAGTTCCACGACGCCCAAAAGGCCCTGATCCAGCTGGCACGCTACCAGGGGCTCTACGTGAAAAAGGCCGAGGGCGGCGGCACCTTTACCTTCACGGCCGAGGACGCTCGAGAGGCACAGAGACTCCTGCAAGAGTTCCAGATCGAGCTTGATATCGGATGGGCCGCAGATCGCGACCCGACCAGCACTCATGGGACCGGCCCATCCCCAGAACCGCAAGGAGGCGCATGAGCCGTCGGAGCCCCGGCGAGGGGTCTATCAGCCGAAGAAAGGATGGGCGCTGGCAAGCGTCGTTGCAGGTCAACGGCCAGCGCACCACGGTCTATGGCAAGACCAGGGGAGAGGCAGCGGCAAAGCTGCGTGTCCTCCAGAGCCAGGCTCCTGCGCCTACCGTCAACCTGACCCTGAGCAAGCGAACGCTGAATGAGCTGCTGAGCAGTTGGCTCGAAGTCAGGGCGCATGAGTGGAAGCCCACCACGCTGTTGGATTATCGCAAGGTCTGCGAGACGCATCTGCAGCCTGCGCTCGGTATAGTGCGCTTGTCGCGTCTCTCGCCGGACCGTATCGAGCGCTTCCTGGCCGGCTATCATCACCAGCCCAAAACGGCCCTCAAATGCTACGGCATCCTGAACCAGACCCTGCGCTTTGCCGTGCGTTGGGGCTGGCTGGGCACGAACCCTTGTGATCGTGTGGATGCACCTCGTTATCAACCGCAGCGCAAAGCCATCTGGACAGTTGAGGAGGCCCGGCGCTTCCTTTCCTCGACGAAGGAACACTGGCTCGGTTCCCTCTGGACCTTCCTCGCCCATACGGGATGCCGCATCAGTGAGGCTCTGGCACTGGAATGGGCGGATGTGAATCTGGTGACCGGCACGGTGCACATCTGCAAGAACCTGCAGCGCGTCGATGGGGAGTGGGTCACCACCCAGCCCAAGACGCAAGCTGGGGTCCGCACCATCACCGTGGCACCTGAGGCGATAGCGGCGCTAGGCCGTCAGGCTGAGCGACGTTTGGCGCAGGGGGGCGGGAGCCTGGTCTTTGCCGGTAAGCGTGGAACTCCACTGCATGCCACAACTGTGGCCCATGCCATGGGTCGCGAGTGCGAGCGCCTAGATCTGCCCCGTATGACGCCCCACGGCCTACGCCACTTGCATGCCAGCCTCCTCGTGGCCGAAGGGGTGTCACTTCCAGCGGTGGGCCATCGCTTGGGCCACGCGAACTCTTCGGTCACACTAGCTACGTACACACACCTTCTGTATCGTGAGGAAGCCACGGCCCTTGCGGCCATCGCGGCGGGTTTGGGTACAGATGGGACTAGCAACAACAGCAAGGTCACAGAGTAGGTTGAGTCCCGCGTGTCTGACATGAGAACGATGGATCCGCTTCTTGCGGTTGCCATCTGCTGCAAACTATGCTAGCCTGCAGACAACAAGCCCCGGCAGAGACCGTGACAGCAATCTGACAGCATTGTGACAGCATTTCTGTCGGACAGGGTGGGCAGCTAGAGGCAACTATAGGGGTATTAACCGGGAAAAAAACGAAAAAACAGGTACACTCCCAGTAGCTCAGAGGATAGAGCAGAGGTTTCCTAAACCTTGTGTCGGGGGTTCAACTCCC
>SLMJ01000404.1 GCA_007133615.1 Thermomicrobiaceae bacterium
ATCCAGTCAGCGAGTTCTTGCGGCACCGGGCCGTTGTCGGTGTAGAACCAGGTGAAGCGGTTCGAGCGGGCGATGACGTCGGCGACGATCAGGATCCCGGCGCAGATCCGGAAGATGGCAAGAGCACGGCTATCGACAGCGCTTCGTTCACGAAGGTACCGGCCGATGTTCCGGAACGCTGCCCCGAATTTGAGTTGAGGCCAGTTCACGTTTTGCCGTCTCCGAATCGACCGATCAGATCACGGTGCATCGATGATATTCGATTGTAACGATCAGGCTATCGAATGACGGTAGCCTATCCGTCGCGGTTCCGCTGCAGCAACGCGGTACTGTAGAACTCGTAGGAGGCTGCCGTGTCCGGGACATCCAGCAGGTGCACGGTGAACCGCGCCGGGACACCGTTGTCCGGCAATTCGTCCGCGAAAAACGAACTGTACGCCTGAGCGTAGGCCTTCTTGAGGCGGTCCTGCTCGGCTACGTAGCCCGCGGGGTCAACGAGCGGATTGGGCGATTTTGGGGCGCAACCAAAGGCGTGCACCTCGATGAAATCAACATCCGCCAGCGAGTTACAGATTCCTGCATCCTGCAGCCACTTCTCCCAGCTCCGGAAGACGAGCGGGATCTCCTGCTCCGGCTCCATCGAAACGAGTTCATCGAGATCGAGTACGCCCTTAGCGGAGTACCCGCCGGTGAGGCCGGCGAAGTAAATCTTCAGGTCGCCGTCGCCGAGTTCCTCGGTGACCAGTGCCGAGAGAACCGGACGGTCACCGAGCGAGTAATACGTGAGCTTGCCGCGTTTCTTGACGTTGAAGGCCATTGTTTTTCCATTCATTTGAGCAACCCGGGAGGGGATAAGCCCCTCCCCAACCAGAGAGAGGGGTTGATCAGGGCATCGTCCGGCGGAATTTCGACATTGGTTCCCGGCCGAGCTGCTGTGCCAGCCAGGCGTCGATGGCGTCGTTGTCGGTACCGCCGCGGTGTGTGACGCGGTATTCCTCGACTGGACCGCCGATCGCATCTTTCAGTGGCTGGAGCCACTCCGGGCCACCGACTTTGCCGTCGTCACCGACCGAAAGCAGCGTCTTCGCCTTGATGCTAGGGACGTGGTGGATCGGATCGATGTGGGCCAGCGTATTCGCAACCTTTTCAGCCTGATCAGGGTGGCCGCGGAGATAGTCGTTTACCTCCTCGACGGGATATGCCGAGCTCTGCTCACGTTGTTCCATGAGCCGGTAGAAGAGCAGTCCGGCGGCGTGAACATGGCTGAACTCTGCTCGCCGTGCTGCAGTGATCAATGCCAGGTCATCCCCGACGATTGCGAGCCGATTTGCATCTACGCTCGGGTGACTCTGCAAAAACTCGGCACCCCGCAGGCAATCTGCGACGATCGACCGGTATATGTATGTCTCCGGCGACGCGATTCCCTTGGTGAGCAACCCGGGATAGGCCGACGCCCAGGGGGAGTCAGTCAGTCGCTGCCCACGGTGCATCAACGTAAACATGACATAACGCTTCCGGTCGTTGTAGTCCGGCACATGGTTGACGGATCCATACTTCGGCGTCTGCATGATCGCCGGGAAGGGATCGTCGCCGTGCGGGATACTGAGATATCCCCCGATCCGGTATGGGCCAATGCTGGTGAGTTTCACCCAGTAGACATCGCAGAAATGGGTCGACCGCATCGGAATGTTCTCGAGTTCAGGTCGAGCAGGGTAGCTCGCCAGTTCATCGTCAACGCCCTGCCAGAACGCATCGATTCCTGCTGGTTTCTCGCTCATCAATTGACTCCTATCCGACCGTGGTTTCGGCGCGTTGAGCCGGGTTGCCGGGGTTCAGGTGTTTCGCCAGGAATGCTTCGATTTCCGCCATCTCCCAGAAGGCGCCGGCATCGTGGGCGCAATTCTCCCAGGTGTGCAGCACCTTCTCGCAGGTCATCGCGTTGTAGACGGCGTAGCCGGTCTCAGGTGGGCAGACGTCGTCTTCCAGGCCGATGTAGACGAGCATTGGTGACTTGATCATCGGCGCAAAGTTGTTTCCGTCGAAGTACTCCAGTGTTTCCCGCACCTGCTGCTCGCGTTCTGGATAGAGTCGGAGATACTCGTTGATTTCCTCGTATGGATAGGAATGGGTCAGCGCGGCGGATTCCATGAAGCCGCACAGATACGGAGCACCCGCCGCCCCGCAGGTGATTGCGTCCGAGCGAAGGGCCGCAGTCGTGATCGTCAGCGCGCCACCCTGGCTCGATCCATGGACGCCGATCCGGGAATGGTCGATTTCTGGACGGGTCAGCGCGAAGTCGACCGCCCGGCAGGCGTCGATATAGAAGCCACGGTATGAATAGGTGTTGCGATCGACGATGTTGTCGACCAGAAGCCCTGGGTATCCGGGGTTGTAGTTCTGGTTCGATCGCAGCTTGCCGCGCGGTGCGACACCGATCGCAGCATAGCCCTGTTTTGCCCATGACTTCGGTAACGTCGGCTCGGAAACGTAGCCCGGTACGATCAGTAACCCGGGGTATGGCGGAGGCAGGTACGCTTCCTTCGGCACGCAATACCATCCGGCGATTCGGACGTTATCCAGGCTTGTGTAGTGAATCTCATACACGTCGACCTCATCGGTCGAACGCATCGGGACGTGTTCCATCGCTGGGTCGAGCGGAATCTCTGCGACTTCCGCAAGTAGTTGTTTCCAGAAATCGTCAAAATCGGGTGGTCGTTGAACGCTCGAGACGAACGTTTCCGGTGTGCGCTCAGGTGCGGCCATTAAGTCAATTCCCTTCAGGATTGTTCTCGCAGGACGTTGCCGACGGCATCGATCATCGGCAGCGTCATGAATCCGTAGTTGTACACGTCGACTCCATCGACGTTACTCTCGATCCAGGCGCGAACTCGTGAGGCTGCCTGTTCCGGATGATCGGCGTCGGGCGAGATTGCCCGGACCATTCCGTAGACGGGACGATCACCCATGAGATCTTTGAGCTCCTTCGCTCTGTTTCTGGCCGCGTCGTCCGACGGCATGTAGCCGGAGAGCAGCCCGTCAGCAAGCTGTATGATGTTGGGTGGAACGCCGCCATCCTCGCCCGCAGCCATGCCGGCAAAGAGCCGGACTTCGGTGCCGGGTCGGGCCTCGTGAACGGCGTCTCGCAGGCTGGCGATGAACTCGGTCTCGATGTCGTTCAGTAGCTGTTCGTATCGTTCGAGATCCGGATTGTTGAACAGCTCGTCGATATGTCGATTGGCCCGATCCGGCTCGTTCCAGGTGGCATCGAGCACCACGGCGACCTGACGCTGGAGTGTTGCGGCATCGATGTCGTGCTCTGCCGCACGCTCGATCTCGGCGGGGTTAAACGAGATGCCGAGGAGCCGCTTCTGGAGATCGTTGAGCGGGACGGGCGTAACTTCGTGGTGGAACCCGTGCGTGTAGCCCATGTAGTCGGGCGATTCGAGTTGGATCGCGCTGACTCGTGCGGAGCTGATGATGTCGGTCACCAGTCCGCGCATGTATTGCTGGACGTCCGGATGGGCCGGAGTCAACGAGTGCAGCAACGGGTCGCCGAAGGCCGTATGCATTGTGCATTCCGGATACCGCTCGCCCAGCCAGGTGTTGTGCAGGCAGACCGTCCAGGCAACGAGGTCGAGTCCCCACCGCTCGCGTTCACGGTCGAGCGCTCGCAGTGGATCGCGGTCGCCATCTACGAGCGAACTGACCCGTGGCTGGATGCGGCCGTACTTTTCCAGATCGGGTTTGAAATAGAGCGCACCATCTTCCGGGAAATAGACTCGTCGCCGAGGGTTGTGCGGAAGCAGGAACTTCCCGGCGTGATAGGCGGTTGCCAGGTTGACGGCGGTGAATCCGTTGTCGGCAATCCGGCCGAGTGATGCCTCGTGTCCCTCTGCATCGAGATCCCACGGGTAGGTGAAGATTCCGGCCTTCATACCTAGCGGCCTCCTCGCAATGCTGACTCGTGCCCGCCGGTAACGAGGAGCGTCTGCCCGGTAATGAACTCGGTTTCCGGAAGGCAGAAGTAAGTGACGGCAGAAGCGATGTCGTCTGCATTTCCAATTCGGCCGATCGGGATGTGCTTTGCAGTCTCTGACCAGGCGTCATGGTCTTCCGGTTGGCCTGGTCGATCTGCCATTGCTCCAGGGGCGACGCAATTGATGTTGATCCCGTGCGGGGCGAGTTCATACCCCATTGCAACGGTCATCATCTCAACGCCGGCTTTGCCGATATTGTAGACGGCTCGGTCACCGTGGGTACGGTGGACACCGATCGTGCTGATGTTGACGATCCGACCGCGAATTCCCTTTTCCATCATGTGCCTGGCTGCGTACTGGGAGAGGATCCAGGGAGCGCGGAGATTGACGTTCATCTGGTAGTCCCAGTTGTCATCGGTGACGATCCAGGCATCCTCGACGATGCTCATTCCGGCGTTGTTGACCAGAATGTCGAGCTGATCGACGTGTTTGAACGTATCCTCGGCGAGTTTGTGGATCTCCGAAACGCGGGAGAGGTCGGCGGGAAATCCGTAGGACTCGGCACCGAGTTCCTGAACCGCGGTGACCGATTCCTGAACGTCGGCCTCGTAGCGCCCGGAGATAACGACGTTTGCGCCTTCCCGGGCGAGCCATTCGGCCATCGTCCGGCCGAGCCCACGGGTGCTGCCGGTGACCAGCGCGGTTTTGCCCTTCAAGCGGCCTGCGGGTTGCTGCACTGTCAAGGTATACGCCTCCCTCTGGGGTCTCCGTTATCGAATGTTCTCTGTGCGGTCCCCGGTTGCTTGTCAGCAGACGGGAGCCGCTATGTCCGAGTCGATGCTGTGCGGGTACCGTATACCAGCCTTCCTGATGCCGCAACAGGTTATGCCTCACGATTGGTGGATCACGGGGTTGCCGCACTCGGAGGGCTGGTATAGCGTAAGGGCATAATCTCAGGCAGCCAGAATGGAACACATGGAGGGGCAGTATGGCGATTTCACGAACGATTAGTCGACAGGATCTGCTCGAGCCGGTCCACCGGCTTCCGCGGGAGCAGTTCGCGCACCTTCCAACGCCACTTGAAGAAGCGCCCCGGCTTCGAGAAGCGCTCGGTCCGGGAGCCCCCAGACTGCTCATCAAGCGGGACGACCAGACCGGACTTGCCTTTGGTGGGAACAAGGTGCGGCATCTTGAGTTTCGACTTGCCGATATACGAGCCCGCGGGGCAGACACGCTGACGATCAAGAACGCAGCTGTCTCTAACCATGCCCGCCTTCACACGGCGCTGGCCGCGAGATACGGGTTGCGCTCGGTCATCCTCAAGGTGCCGAGTGCGAAGGATCACCCGGTAAATGGCAATCTACTCCTCGGTCGGCTCATGGGAGCCGAAGTCATCGATGCATCCAGTGACGACCCTGATGTGCTCGACCGAGAGTATCAGGAGATGCTCGATCGCCTGGAACGTGAGGGACATTCCGTGTACGACACGGTCAATGATCCGTTCTCGACCATTGCCGGCACCTGTGCCTACCTGATCGGCGCTGTCGAGCTTCTGGAACAGCTGGATACGCTTGGCGTGAAGCCGGACCATATCTTCCTGGTCTCGGGTGCCTCGGCCGCGGGACTGGTTCTCGCTGGAAAGTTGCTGGGCGAATCGTGGCGCGTTCATGCAGTGAACATTGGGGATCAAGTGGATCCCGTGAATCTCGTGCTCGACTTCGCTAATCGAACGGCGGAGCATCTCGGCTTTGACGTGCAGATCACCACTGACGATTTCGATGCCTCGACTGAATACGGTCAGCCCGGATATGCGCTACCGAGTGATGCAACACTCGAGGCAATCAGGCTCGCCGCCCAGACCGAAGCGTTGATTTTCGACCCTGTCTACACAGGCAAGTCATTCTCCGCAGTTATGGGTGAGATGCGCAAGGGAAACATCAGCCGTGACGACACTGTTCTGTTTATTCATACGGGGGGAACACCGAATCCGTTCTCGTATAGTGATGAACTGCTGAGTGCTCTATAGCTGTTGCGGTTACTGAAACAGCCTCACCTGTCCCGGGAGCTGAATGATACCGATCAGTTGAGCATGCAGTATGTCCATCAGCTTGCGCTGTTGTGGTGGGGAAAACGCCTCCGTCTGGATAGAGCACCTTGACGGGTTTTTCAGGGTGGTGGTAAGGTCCTCTCATCTGCGACAAGTTACACGTGCATCCGGCGACAGCGGCGCCGTGTACTCTGTGAAAACTGATACTCACAGTGGCCACATGTGGAAGTGTCTCGTGTCACCGGAGCACATCACTCTGAGGAGGAGAACAGATGTGTGAGTCCGACCGTGATCTCCATCTGAAGTTGTCCCGGGAAGCACTCTCAGGGAAGTTGTCCCGTCGTGACGTGCTGAAGCGAGCCACCGCGCTTGGTCTGAGTGCGCCAGTCATCGGGGCGCTTCTGGCTGCGTGCGCCGATGATGACGATGAGCCTGACGAACTCGAGGAGTTGGTCGCCGACGATGCTGAAGAAATGGATGATGTAGAAGACATCGAGCCGGACGACGAGGCAGACGTCGCCGATCCAGATGAAGTCGAGGACCTTGATCTCGAAGTTGCCGATCGTAACCGGACGCTCATCGTCATGAATGGTGGCAGTGACGGCGAGAATCCGGACTACGCGAACTTCAACAACCAGGTGCCAGGTCAGACGGACGGTTTCCACACCGGCGCCCTGCAGACGATGGCTGAGCCATTGATCATGTTCAACGTCCTGACTGGTGACTACGAGAACTGGCTCGCCGAAGAGTGGGACTACAACGAGGACTTTACCGAGATTACGATGACGCTGCGCGAAGGCATTACGTGGAGTGACGGCGAACCCTTTACGGCTGAGGATGTCGAGTTTACGTACAACATTGTCCGGGACCACCAGAACGAGGTCGTTCATGGTGCCGACATCCACATGCTTGAAGAAGCGATTGCCGAAGATGAACGAACCGTCCGGTTCGTTCTCAACACCGCCAGTCCGAGCTGGTGGGCGACGACATTGACAACGAACCATGGCGTAACCGAGCAGATCTTCCCGAAACATATCTGGGAAGATAAGGATTTCCTGGAGTTCACCTTCTATGACGAAGATGAGGGTTGGCCAATCGGCACCGGCCCCTTCGAACTGACGCTCACGGCACCTGATCAGAAGGTCTTCGATCGCCGGGACACCTGGTGGGCTGCGGAAACCGGGTTCAAGGAAATGCCGGAGGTCGAGCGCGTCATCTACATCCCGGATCGGGATGAATCACTCGCCGCCCAGATGCTGATCACCAATGAGATCGACATGTCCCGCATTCTGACGGTGCCGACGCTCGAGACGGTATTCCAGCAGAACGAAGAAGTGGTCACGTTCACCGGTCAGGAATCACCGTACGGCTACCTGGACTGGTGCCCGATCGATCTTGGTTTCAACAACCAGGCAGAACCCTGGAACAACCCGGACATGCGCTGGGCGGTGAATTATGCAATTGACCGGGAACGACTGGTGAACCTGGCGGAATCAGGTGCGGGCGTCGTTGCGAAGCATCAGTTCACCCCCTATGAGTGGTTCGATCCCTACGAAGAGGCGCTTCAGCCCCTGTATGAAGAGTATGGGCTCGACAACACCGCGCATCCTGAGCGCACTGAAGAGCTGATGACTGGCATGGGGTACGAGATGAACGGTGATGGCCTCTGGGAAGACGAAGATGGCAACACGGTTGAAATGAGTATCTTCGTTCCGGAGTTCCTGCGGGCCTACGGTCCACCGCTTACGCAGATGCTGCGAGATGGTGGCTTTGATGCCGAGTTCGATATGTCCCCGGGTCTGACCTCGGAGGTCCAGACTGGTGAACATGCCGTGGCGCTTGGTTGTAAAGGCCCGAGTGGCGTTCTTGGTATGGACCCGTACTTCATGCTGGCGGTTTATACATCCCAGTTTGTGCGTGAAACCGGTGAACCGGCGCCAACCGCCTGGGCGACTGCTCGCTGGGAGAATGAAGAGTACGACGAGATCGTCGCCCAGATGGAGACCATGGATCCGGAGGACGAGGAGACCATCGAGTACTTCACACAGGCGATGGATATCTGGATCCGGGAACTGCCCCAGATCTTCTTTGCCCAGCTGATCATCCGGTACCCGATGAGCACCCATTACTGGGAAGGCTGGCCAAATGAGGATGATGTCTATGGATTCCCGCACTCATGGCAGGCGGAATTCCTGAAGACGATTATCAACCTGCGGCCAACGCAGTAACGACGGGGCAACAGATCGGGCTATGTGGCAGCGAGGGGCGACCGAGTCCCTCGTTGCCCGTGACCTGGAGTACAGGGGTCTTGTATGCCAATTGATTACGTGATCAAGCGTATCGGGGTCTTCTTCATCATTGTCTGGGCAGCGGCAACAGTTAACTTCCTGATCCCGCGCCTTTCCCCCGGAAACCCCATTCGTGATCAGCTGGTGCAGCAGTTGACTGCCGGGGGCGGCGGTGCCGGTGTCCAGGTGGAGGAGGTAGTGGCCGCCTACGAGGCGCGGTTCGGTCTGGATCTGCCACTCTGGCAACAGTATCTGAACTTTCTGTGGGACACTATTCAGCTTGACTTCGGGCCATCGATTTCACGTTTCCCGACGCCGGTCTGGAACACGATTCAGGACGCCCTTCCCTGGACGTTCGCCCTCGTTGCAACAGCCACCATTATCTCGTTCATTCTCGGTAGCCTCTACGGGGCTTTGCTTGCCTGGCCCGGCGCTCCACGCTTTGTTCACGCCAGCTCCCCGTTCATTCTGACAATGGCTGCCGTGCCATATTATCTGCTCGGGTTTATCCTGATTTACATCTTCAGCTTCAGAATGGGCTGGTTCCCGCTGGGTGGCGGATATCAGCTCGGTACTCAGCCCGGGTTCAATCTGGACTTCATGCTCGATGCCATGCGCCATTCGATACTGCCGGCGTTGTCGCTCATCCTGGCGACACTCGGGTTCTGGGCGTTGCAGATGCGAGGCATGATGGTCACCGTTCAGGGCGAAGACTACGTTACGCTGGCAGAGGCGAAAGGCCTCCGGCCACGCAGAATCTTTTTCCGATATGCACTTCGTAATGCGATGCTCCCGCAGGTAACGGCGCTTGCGCTCGCGCTGGGCCATGTCGTATCCGGAGCCGTGCTGGTGGAGATCGTTTTTGGTTACCCGGGAATCGGGACGCTGCTGTATCAGGCAGTGAGAAGCTTTGATTACACTGTCATTTACGGCATTAGCTTCCTGATCATTGTCGCCATCGGGCTCGCGACGCTCATCCTTGACCTGGCGCTTCCGCTGCTTGATCCACGCATCAAGTACAGTCGCGAGTAGAAGGGACCTGACGTGGCAATAGATAGTGCTGAAGACCAACGCTATACGGGTGTCGTCTGGCACACCACGAACTTCGTTCGGACCTTCCCCCTTCTGACGGCCGGTCTCGCGATGCTACTTGCGCTCCTGCTCTTCATCGTGATCGGTCCAATCTTCGTGCCAGAGGAGGACACGCGGGTTGGTTACGTTATCCCGGACCAATCTCCCTCGCGCGAACATCTGCTGGGGACCAACACTATGGGCCAGGACATGCTCGCGGTGATCATTTACGGAACACCGCTGACGCTGCAGATCGGCCTGATCGCCGGCGTGATTGGCCTTGTTGTCGGAACTATCTTCGGGTTTGTGGCCGGATTCTTCGGAGGTTTCTGGGACAATCTGTTCCGAGGTGCGGCCGACGTCGCTTTGACGATTCCAGGGTTTCTGATTCTCGTGGTTATCGCTTCCACGCTTCGCGGAGCCACGGACGTGATGACACAGGCGTTAATCGTCTCGAGTCTGGCGTGGATGTTCCCGACACGGACAATACGATCGCAAGTGCTGAGCATGCGCGAGCGCGGCTATATTCAGATCGCGCGTCGATCTGGAATGGGCAATCTGGAGATTATTGGACGAGAGATGGTGCCGAACCTGTTGCCCTACCTCGGCGCGAGTTTCGTGCTGGCGGTGATTACCGCGATCCTGGCTTCGATTGGCCTGGAGGCGCTCGGGCTTGGTCCCCAGAACGAGCCAACGATGGGAATGACAATTTACTGGGGCATGTATTACACCGCCATCATCCGTGACATGTGGTGGTGGTGGTTCCCGCCTATCGTCGTAATTACCTACATCTTTGCAACGCTGTACATCATATCGGCCGGACTTGACCAGTTCGCTAATCCGCGACTGAGGAGACGAATATGACGGATACCAAGGTCGAAAACGCTCAGACTGCAACTGAGCCGAAAGGCGACCCTGGGCATGCGACGGATGAAAAACCTATTCTGGAGGTTCGTGATCTGCATGTTCACTACCAGACGACCCGGGGGCCGATTCAGGCTGTTCGCGGTTTGAACTTCGATCTGATGCCGAACGAGATTCTCGGACTTGTCGGCGAATCCGGGAGTGGGAAGTCGACCCTCGCGCTGGCGTTGCTCCGGATGATCAAGGATCCGGGTAAGATCGTGCAGGGCGAGATCCGTCTGGATGGACGGGATCTTCTTTCTCTCAGTGATTCAGAAATGCGACAGGTGCGACTGGCGGACATCGCCATGGTTGCGCAGGGCGCGATGAACTCGCTCAATCCTGTTATGCGAGTTGAAGACCAGATCAAGGATGCCTGGGCGGATCATGGGGTCAATTATGGCCGTCGCGAAGCCGATGAGCAGATCGCGAACCTTCTGCGCTGGGTGGGGCTTCGGCCGGAAGTCGCCAGGGTCTATCCCCACGAACTCAGCGGCGGGATGAAACAGCGCGTTGTTATCGCTATCGCGATCAGCCTCCGGCCGAGGGTCATCATCGCTGACGAGCCAACCAGCGCGCTTGATGTCGTTGTTCAGCGGCAGATCATCTCGACGCTCCGACGGGTGCAGGACGACCTGCAGGCGGCCGTGATTCTGATCGGGCATGACATCGGACTGATGGCTCAGTCCGTCCAGAAGCTTGGCATCATGTACGCGGGCAAGGTTGCCGAGATGTCGCCGATCTACGAGATGTTCGATGAGCCGTTGCACCCCTATACGCAAATGCTGATCGACAGTCTTCCATCTCCGGATGAAAAGGCCCCACTCAAGGGGATCCCCGGGATTACGCCGTCGCTGCTTAGTCCGCCCTCCGGCTGCGCGTTCAAGGATCGCTGTCCGTTTGCCATGGATCAGTGTGACACGATCATTCCACTACTGGAGGAGAAGCGCCCGGACCGTATGGTTGCCTGTCACCTGTACTCGGAGGAGCAATGACGGCGATTCTGGAAGCGCGAAACATTTCCAAGCAGTTTGGCGG
>SLMJ01000382.1 GCA_007133615.1 Thermomicrobiaceae bacterium
GCATGGGTCGATCGAGATTGGGGTGCCAGATCGCCTGGATCCAGAGATCCCGACGACCGTTGCTGAGGGGCCGATTCCGGACGACACGATCATCAGCAACCCGGAGCTGTACCCGCACCTCAACCGGCTGGCGAAGCATCCGGAAGTTACGGTCGTTCCGGCAGCCGAGACATCCTGGCAGGGTCGGCCGATTCCTGCCGTGGCTGTCACCAGCGAGCAAAAAGCTTCGATCTGGTCGATGAGCAAGCTTTCTCACTTCAAGCCCACCAAGCTGATCGTGGCCCGGCACCATGCAAACGAAGTCGCGAGCACGACGAGTGCGCTGCAGATGATCGAGGCGCTCGTCAGTCAGGATTCCGGCGCAGCGATGCTCCGAGGGCTCAACGCGGTGTTTCTGCCGCTGGAAAATCCAGACGGCGCCGCATTGCATGACGAGCTACGCCGTCAGAATCCGACCTGGAAGCACCACCCGGCTCGGTACAACGCGACCGGTTACGAGTTTGGCGAGGATCAGGGCAATCCAGACAGTCAGTACGGTGAGGGGCGCGTACGCGATCTCGTGTGGCAGGCCTGTCTGCCGGATATCGTAGTGGATAACCACGGCGTGCCATCGCATGAGTGGGCCCAGTTGTTCGCCGGATTTGGTTCACCCCCTCGATTCGGCGTCTCCTACTGGCAGGTGCAGGCACTGCTCTACGGCATCCTGCCCTGGTTCGATCATCCTGCCCATCGGGCCGCTATGGAAGCAGCGCGTGATCGCGTTTCCGCTGAGATTGCCGCCGATGAGGAGCTGCTCTACTGGAACCGGATCTACTCGGAACGATACCGGACCTGGGGTCACCAGTGGGTTCCCGATCGCTTCCCGATGGAACTGCATCGCGAGATGATCTTCCACGTCCAGCAGGTGGATCCAGACAGTGTCCGCGGAAGGCGCTCCTATGCTGTGCGCTACCCGAGCACGACAATCCTCAACTGGATCACCGAGGTCTGTGATGAGACGGTTGAAGGCGCTGAGCTGCAGCGAACGGCACGCGCTCACCTGCTGGCAAACAAGGCTGTGATGGAATTCCTCCGGGACTACTCACGGCGAATCGATCCGCAGGTTCAGGCCGTCCCCGGCGGGGTGCATATTCGGATCGGACGGGAACGACCTTTGCGACCAGATCAGGACAACGCATAAAACTACGATCTCCGCGAAGCACGGGATCCCAGGGACAATGGCGAACACAGCACGAAAGCGAACCAGTTCGAACACGACGATCACCCGCGCCGAGTTTTTCGCCGCGATTCGGGATCGCCTCCAGGTGCGGCTCCCTCGAGAGCGCCAGAATATCCACTTTCAGACCAGCCAGCGACAGATGAAGCTCTACTACCGCCAGCCCAGACTCCATTACGAGGTCTGGACAAACGGGAGGGATCAGCACATCGAGATCGGGCTGCACTTCGAGAACGGGCAGGAATCGACTGAAGCGCTGATCGCCTTCTTCGACCAGCACATTCTGGAGATCAAGCACGAACTGGGTTCGCAAGTCGAACTCGAACGATGGACGAACTCCTGGGGCCGGATCTTCCAGTTGCTGCCCTACCA
Organism: Thermomicrobiaceae bacterium; assembly: GCA_007133615.1. Lineage (GTDB taxonomy): Bacteria > Chloroflexota > Chloroflexia > Thermomicrobiales > Thermomicrobiaceae > SLMJ01. Next base: position 1,589 of record SLMJ01000382.1, read on the forward strand.
GCCACTGACGGAAGAGCTCGCGGTAGAGGTCGGCGACCGGCTTCGAGACATGATCGTCGTGCTCCAACCATTGCTCGATGAGGCCACGGGACACAAATAGAGACCGCTATGCCGGAAAACCCGGAACAATCCTGACGCCGCGGGTCGACACGCTGCGTACAATGGTCTGGGCCACGCTGTGGTCAGCTACATGCCTGCATAGCGAACAGGGTCTACCTCATTCATGGACTGGGAACAGATACTTCCACTGATCGACTCCGTTTTGATCGCCATCAGCGGCATCTCCGTCGTCTCGGGCGTAATCCTGATCAAGAAGAAGATGGTCGGTTACCACAAGTTCGCGATGCTCAACGCGACGGTCTTTGCCGCGCTATTCCTCGTCATCTATGTCACACGCTATCTACTCTACGGAAGTAAACTCTTCGTTGGTGAAGGCTGGATCCTCTGGGTCTACGTGGCGATCCTTGCCTCCCACGTCATCCTTTCGATCGTGATCATTCCGATGGTCCTGATCACGCTCTACCGCGCATTCACGCGGCAATTCGAGAAACACCGAGCGATTGCCCGGTATACTGTACCGATCTGGCTTTATGTGGTGGTCACAGGATGGATCATCTACCTGATGCTTTACCACCTGCCCGTTGAGAATCTCTAACGTCACCGAGGAAGTCGATGGCATCGATCAATCCAGCAGCACAATCCATCGAATCCCGGCGCCTGGTCGGTGCAAACGGATCAACCGAGGCAGTCACGGCACGTGAGAGTGTCGCGGCGGTGAGCATCTCCGATTTGCGGAAATCATATGGCGATCTCGACGCCGTGGATGGGCTCAGTTTCGACATCAAGCAGGGGGAAATCTTCGCACTGCTTGGCCCCAACGGAGCCGGAAAGACCACGACGCTGGAGATCCTCGAAGGGTACCGAAAGCGGGATTCCGGAGAGGTGAACGTGCTCGGCTTTGATCCGCAGCACGACGCTGATTCGATCAAACCGCTGATCGGCGTGATGCTCCAGAGCGGCGGAATCTACCCGTCCGTCACGCCGTTTGAATTGCTGGATCTGCTGCGGAATTTCTACCCGAATGCCCGCAAACCAGAAGAACTGCTGGAGCTTGTCGGGCTGGCTGATTCGGCCGGAACGCACTACCGGCATCTTTCCGGTGGTCAGCAACGGCGTTTGGCGCTCGCAGCCGCGATTGTGGGTCGCCCAAAACTGCTGTTTCTCGACGAACCGACATCAGCGATGGATCCCCAGGCACGTCGGGCAACCTGGGATCTGATCGAGGATCAGCGAAATCAAGGCACAACGATCATCCTGACCACCCACTTCATGGAAGAGGCCGAACGCCTGGCAGATCGTATCGCGATCATGGACCACGGTCGCCTGCTGACGCTTGAAGAACCGGCAACGCTGCGCCGAAATGGGGGCAGTACCGTGCGATTCAGCAGTCCTGCGAGCATTGAGCCCGCTGAACTGGAGCAACTCTCGTCTGCGGTATCGGTCCGGTCAACCGGACAGGGTCAGTACATTATCGAGACTGAAAACCCGATCGTTCTGCTCGATGAGTTGACGACCTGGGCCCGAACGAAGGACATCCTGATCGACGATCTCCGCGCCGGACACGAAACGCTCGAAGATGTGTTCCTCCGATTGACAGGGCATCAGGTTCGTGAGTAGCCCGCCAGCAGACACGAGCACCATGCAACCACTGATTGCACAGACGAAGATGGAGATCCGGCTGACGATGCGCCGGTTCGAGGCGGTCCTGATCACCATGATCGTGCCGGTTATTCTCCTGATCTTCTTTGGCCTGATCGGGCTGGCTCCAGACGACTACAGTCGCCCGATCGATTTCCTTCTGCCGAGCATGCTCGTTCTTGCCGTTATGTCCACTGGACTCGTCGGGTTGTCGATCCGCACTGCTTACGAACGTAGCTATGGCGTGCTGAAACGCCTTGGTTCCACCCCGCTCAGCCGGAGCAATCTGCTGCTCGCCAAGGTGAATTCGGTCATTCTGGTAACACTTGGGCAGATCGTCGTGCTTATCCTCATCGCGACGCTCGGATTCGGCTGGCGGCCGGAAGGCAATCTGTTGCTGGCCGGTCTCGTCCTGGTGATCGGAACAGCAACGTTCGCCGGGCTCGGACTCCTTCTCGCTGGAGTACTGCGCGCAGAGACAACGCTGGCAGCGGCGAACACGCTTTACATCTTTTTACTGTTGTTCGGCGGAATCATCTGGCCGGCGGATCGATTGCCTGGCGGAATCTCGTTCATTGGCGAGCTGCTGCCATCCGCGGCTTTTTCCACGGCAATGAGGGAAATCCTCGCAAACGGGGAGACGGCCGTCACCCCGATCATCATCCTGTCCCTCTGGGGCATAGCTGGTATTATCCTGGCGAGTCGAACGTTCCGGTGGGAGTAAGTCAGAACACATGAGTAACGATCAGTCCAGTACCCCGAAGTCCAAAATCAAGACGCGAGACCAGATCGAGCAGGAGCAGAATCCTTCTCCGCAACGGCAGCCGACCCCGTCATCAGTTCTGGTCTACGTCGGACTCGTCCTGGTCATGTATCTCTACTGGGGACTCTTTCCAGGATTCCCGCCGCTGGAACTCGAAGCCAACCTCGCAACCTCAGTCTTCATCCGATTGCTCGTCATCTTCCTGCTGGTAAATCGATCGATGGTCGGCTGGGTGATCGGTGTGCTGCTCGAAGGCATCTATATCGTGGTCTTCTCGGTACAGATTGCCGGAATCGGCGGGGATAGCGCTGCCAAACTCTGGGGCTTGCTCTTCCTCAGCATTGCACTAATGGCGCTCCTGCTTACCCGCTCCACCCGGCAGCACGTGTTCCAACGTGAACCGCAAGTCAAATCGCCAGAAGGCCCGACGCCACCACCGCCTCCGATTGATGATCCGGAAGCACCGGATCAGACCCGGGAGCCGTCGTCCTCATCAAGATCGTCATCGGCGTAGTCCGTCGATACGACGATCTCATGCAGGCCGGTTGACCCGTCCGGCAAAGCCGGCTGCTCGTCTTCGATCTGCAAGGTTCCATCTCCCTCATACGCCCGAGCCAGAATCGCGGTCGAGAGTTCCTCATCTGGTGTCCACTCGTAAGACCAGCGGACCCAGCTGCTCTCGGAGAGCGCCTCTTCAACGTCGGCATCGACCCACGTCTGCCCGCCATCAAGCGAGACCTCAACCCGGGAAATACCGCGGTCGCCGGCAAACGCTACCCCGCCGATCAGCGAGGGACGATCGATCGGCAGCGTGCTCTGTTGGAACGGGGTGACGATCTTGGACATCGTCAGCACCGGCGCCTCATCAGACCAGCCGCGCTCCTGCCAGTAGCCGGTGTAGACCTCGGGTACCGGCTCGATCCGGGTAATCCACTTCACATGTTTCATCCCATAGATGCCCGGAACAACCAGCCGCAGCGGATAGCCGTGCTCATCCGGCAACGGTTCCCCGTTCAGCAGGTACGCGAGAATCACGTCTTCGGACATCGCTTTCTCAAGCGGAATCGAGTCCGAGTAATCATCCTCGGCGTGCAGGGCAACATCGACGACGCCTTCACGCACTCCGGCCATCTCCAGAATCGTCTTCAGCGGCACTCCAGTCCACTCGCCATTGCTGATGTATTCACCGCCAACCGTGTTGCTAATGCACTCCAGCGTGGTGACCTGAGTGACAGACTCCATCTCGAGGATATCGTCGTAGCTGAACCCCATCGCTTCGTCGACCTCACCGTCAATCTCCAGGATCCAGTTGCTCTCATGGACCGTTGGATCGACGGTGTTCTTCGAGACGGTGTAAAAGGTGCCGATCGGGGTGATCGCTGGCGGAAGCTCTCCTTCGGTATCCGTCAATGCCTGTGGTTGGCTGCGGGTTGCCAGGCTGTCCATGAATCGCCCCAGATAGGCCACCGCAATCAGGCCCGGCACGCCGAGTGTCGCCCAGCGCATGAAGCGCCGCCGACCTGGATCGACCTGAACGCCATCTTGTTCCAGCGAACTCGTGATTCCGGTGACAACGGCAGTTCCGTAAACGCCGGCGATGATCAGAAACGACAGCATGGCATTGGTCACGCCAGCGGTGGAATCAATTGCAAAGACACCGAGTCCTCCGAGCGGGGTCATCAGCAGACCAAGCAGGAGCCACAATCCGCCGATCAGGCCGAGCAATACAAGCCAGGGAGAAACGCCACGGCGCATGACGTTTTCTGCGACCAGACCGAGCAACCCGCCCACTAGCACCTGGCCAATGAGGATCCCCGCAAACGCAATCGGTTTTGCCCAGGCCTCAAATGTCGCGAGGATCTGACCGAACGTCTCGACCGGGAGCGTGGCGGTGATGCGATCGGAAATCATCTGCGGCACGACTGGCGCACGCCAGAGATCACCGAGGGCAATCATCACGGCGGTGGCTAGCACGGCGGCCAGCAAGCCGAAGTAGAATCCGGGGCGGCGAACGAAATCGAAAGTCATGGATGCGCTCCCTGGAGTCGGAAGTATGGAGGTCCCGTACATCGATTGTACTTGTTACCAGATAACAGCTGGTTAACGGGCAACATTCCAGCAGGTGTGTTAAATGAAAAAGGGGCCGCGGGAGAAACGGCCCCGGTACAGGGAGGGCGGGGAAAAGGCTAGAAGCCGTGGTGAACGCTCGCCTGTGCGTACACCATGCTTGCAATCTGGGGGCAGATTGCTTTTCCCCGAACGTACGAGTGTACGTACGCTCTAACCCCTATTGTACGTACACTATGGAATTTGTCAAGGTGTCACCGGAAATTGCTCCAGATCCCCCTCTCGGCGCGTACCTGCTATGCTGAAAACGACTTCGCTGGGATTTCCAGGCACGCACGGGACATGAACAGGAGCAGACACATGGCAGCACCACTTCGCGTCGGATTGATCGGTCTCGGTTCGATTGGCCAGGATCTGGTTAACCTCGCCCGGGAAACCGCCGCCGACCGGATCGAGTTCGTCGGCGCAATCGTCAAGGATGTCAACAAGCCCGGCCGAATGCTCCCGGCCTTCTCCTCGGTCGATGAGATCCTGCCGCACAATCCGGACGTGTTTCTCGAAGTGGCCGGCCACGAAGGTCTGCGAGACCATGGCATCGAGGTGTTGAAGCGGGGCTTCAATCTCTACTTCCTTGCAGTCGGCTCACTGGCAGATCCCGATTTCGAGGCCGAGTTCCGAAGCGCTGCATCGAAATCACCCGCACAGGCGCGGATCGTCTCCGGGGCGATTGGCGCACTCGATGCTATATCCGGAGCTGCGGCCGGAGGGCTCGACCGCGTCCAGCATACGGTTCGAAAACATCCGGCCACCCTCCTCGGAGAGGCCGAAGGTGCTGAGATCACCGAGGAGCGCGAAGTCTTTCGCGGCAATGCCCGGGAAGCAGCGCTGGCGTATCCGGAGAGCGTAAACGTTACCGCCGCAGTCAGTTTCGCGGGGATCGGACTGGACCGCACCGACGTGGTGGTGATGGTCGATCCTTCGGTCGATCGTAACGTCCACACCGTTGAAGCAGAGGGAACATTCGGCTCGCTTCGGTTCGAGATCCGCAATGTGCCGAGCGAACAGAACCCGAAGACCGGCGCGCTGGTCGCCATGAGTGCACTGAAACAGTTGCTGAAGGAGCGCGAACCAATCGCGGTCGGCTAACGCGAATCCAGCACCGAGTCGTACAGTTCCCGGACCTGACCGGCGATCTGCTCCCACGAGTAGCTCGATCGGACCGACGCCAGCGCATTTCGACCGCGCTGGCGTCGCCCATCTGGATCGTTGACTGCCTCGATCAGCACGTCAGCGAGGGCGGCCTCGTCATCCGGTGGAACAAGCCAGGCATCCGGAACTCCGGAGTCGGTATTAAGGAAGGAAGGTGGCCCACCGCTACGAGTTGCAATGACGGGGAGTTCACAGGCCATCGCTTCGAGATAGACCTGGCCAAACGGCTCGTTCGTTGATGGGGCCACCATCACATCCGCTGCGTTGAGCCCTTCAGGTAGCTCTTCGTGACCGCGCCATCCAACAAAGAAGACACCTTCGACTTGCTCGTCCCGCGCAACGGCTACCGGATGCTCATACTCCCATTCACCCGGGTTGCCGCCCCAGATGACGAGCGGGGCGCGATACCGGAAGCTCGCCTGGGCGCGGTTGTACGCCCGGATCAAGAGCGGTACACGTTTCATGCTCATGAATCGCCCGACAAAGAACAGCACCGGTGTCCGATCTCCTGAAGCATCCATAAACCACTGATCAACCTCTTGCCGGGTGTAGGAGACCGATCCCGGTACGCCAGTCTCATCCCAGCCCTGAGGCTCCTCGGTCAGCCAGTGTCTCCAGCGGGAAAGCCGCTCCTGTGCGGTCAACCGATCCGGCTGGAAGCGCTCGGTATCCACTCCGTTCGGAACCGGGACAATCCGATCTGCGTCAAAGCCGAGCAGATCCACGACCTGATCACGGGCATCCGGCGTCAGCACGAACAACCAATCGCACATACCGGCGTATTCCCGCAACCGGCGCTGCCAATAGCGCGCGTGCAGCCAGGATTCCCACCGCGTGTTGATCGCGATTCGCTGCCGGTGTTCGTCCAGGTGCTCCCAGTGCCCGGAGATTCGAGACCGGATCAGATCCGGATCACTATCGAAATCAAGCTCGAGGTCGTCGAGCACCGCACCCCGATCCCGGATAGCCGCCAGCATCTTGAGCTCGGTTCCGTGGATATGTCCGATCAGCGGGTGATCGGGCCAGTTCGTCCGAACAGCGGGTTGCATTGGTGTCAAGTGGTGCACGTGGAAGATGTCCGGGGGATTGTCGACACGTTCGGCAAGCAGTTCGGTCCAGCGGGATTCGAGATACTTCCCAATTCGCGGATCGACCGCCGTGAAGATCCGGTCAGCCACGCCTGGTCGATCTTCATATGAAGGATGCAGCGGGATTTCACTCGTCAGCGGATCGGCCCCAGCACTGTGTGCATCGAATGCCTCAGAGTAATCGACCGGTTCAACCTGAAGCCCGGCAAAGAAGGTCTGTGCATGGGACTGATCTCCGGGTTTCCCGAGCGATCCGGAGATGATCAATGTTTGTGCGTTATGTTCCTCGAGTGCCCGGACAAGGTACCGAATCACCTGAGCTGAGCCGCCGCGGGGAAAGAAGATCAATGACTGGATGGCACTCAGTGTACTGGTTCCCATAGGTACCCGGCTTCCCATTCTATCTGTCGGACACACACATCTCATCGTGGCGATCTGGACGTACTGTGCTGTCCCGTTTCTACCGGTTTCTCGAGCCACCTGCATCTCTTATTCCTGAAGCAGCAGAAGCCTTATCCTTCGAGCAACATCATCTTGACACAGACCGACGCACTGATTATCATACGCAAGTGAAAGGTACCAGATCGCTCAAACGACAATTGAATCGTCGGAGAGCGAGCGGTTTGTTCGTCATTCGTCTGGTGTCACACTCATCAAAGGAGGTGAGGTGTCATGGTAATGCGTCTCCATCCGTGGACCGAGTTTACGCGGCTGTTTGACGAAATGGATCGCGCCTTCGGCGAGACGATGGACGGTGGACGCGCGGCACCGTTTACTCGCGGATTCCGGCCCGCGGTCGATCTCTACGATACCGGCGACGAATTCGTGGTGCATGCGCTGATTCCGGGAACCCGTCCGGAAGATCTCGACGTAAGCATCGAGCAGAACACGCTTCACATCACGGGCCAGTACGGCTACGAGGTGCCGGACGAGCAGGCCCGGCAGTGGACGTGGTATCGGCGCGAGATCGGCTCCGGCCAGTTTACGCAGTCTGTAAACCTGCCGGCCCCGGTCGACAGTGATCAGATCGAAGCGCACTTCGAATGGGGTGTGCTCACATTGCGACTACCGAAGGCCGAGCAGGCTCGTGCCAAGAGGATCGAGATCAGCTCGCCCAGAGCGATCAGCGGCTAACTGCCGCTGAACCACAACGCAATCTCCACCACACATCGAAGCGCCCGCCCATCGCCCGGCGGGCGCAGCTGGTCAGGGCAATCCTTGTCCATTGCACACATTGCGCACAAACCAGGCTTCTGCTGTCATGCTCAACATAACTCTTGCGACTGGCTACTGCCCGTCAACTCGGGAGGATCGGAACACACCGAGCCGGGAATATGCGAACGTACGACCCGTCACTTGACAGTTATCCGCAGTTGTTTCTGGTCTCCGGAGATGTTGTGTAGAATTCCCCCTGGTAGCAATGGCAAAGAGTTGCTATGCTACCGCGGTGACATGCCAACACGTAACGCGGGCGGCAACCGGGGACACGCGTGGCCCGCATTCTTTATGGGATCACGTTTCGTTTTGGTGTTGGGGAGCAGGGAAGGGATAGCAATGGGCTACGCCCCTGAAGATCGCGATAAGCACGGCGACATCAAGAAGGGCCCCGAATATTTGAACGCACAGTTTGGCTGGCGACCGGATAACCCGACGCCGGCACCGTCTGAGAACCAGGCAGCTCGCATTAATCCTTCGAGTCTCAGTTCATCACCCCGGAGAACCCCGATCCCGGCAGACCAGCGTCCGCCCGGTTCTTACTGGGTTCCCTCACGTCCCGGGGAATTGCCTCCGACGATCATCCAGCGTCAGCGTGAATACACGCCGCTCTCGATTTCCCTGAGCGGGAAACGGATCGGTCAGCCTGTCATGCTTGCGATGACCGTTGCTGCGGTCGGTACCGGCAGCGTCTACTCAACTGGTAATAGCACTGCCAATGCCGCCGATTCGCCGAACACGCTGGATCGCTCGAACTACCAGCAGTTCGCCACACTTGGCGATCACCTGGAGACCGGCACGGTCCTCGAAGCCACCACGAACGATGGCGACGACGATGATGTGACATCCGATCGCGATTCGTTCACCGAGTACACCGTCCAGGAAGGCGATGAACTCAAGAACATCGCAGCTTCCTATGGTCTCCGGACATCGACGCTCGTCTGGGCAAACGACCTCGCCAATCCAGATCTCATCTATCCAGGCGACGTCCTGCTGATCCCACCCACGGATGGCGTGGTGGTTGAGGTTCAGGATGGCGACACGCTGCGCGATATCGCAACGCAGTATGGCGTCTCGATGACCGCGATAATCAACTACGAACCGAATCAGGTCTCCGATCCGGACATGATCTACACCGGGCAGATTCTGATCATCCCGGGCGGCATGCCGCCGGCACCGGAGAGCTCCGGCTCGTCAGAAGCAAGCGAATCCAGTTCGTCCGAGGCATCGGCTGACTTCCAGTCCGAGCCCGATCCTGAGGGCATTTACGTCGAGGTTCAGGCCGGAGACACGCTTCGGGCAATCGCCGGACGCTACGGTGTCGAAGCACAAGCGATCATCGACTGGGGCCCGAACGGCCTCAGTAATCCGGATGCGCTCTCGATTGGACAGGAACTCTTCGTTCCAGGTGGAGTCGAGCCGGTCCAGGAAGAACCAGCTGCTGATCCCGAACCGGAACCGCAAGCTGAACCAGAACCGGAACCAGATCCGGAAGGCATCTACGTCGAAGTTCAGTCTGGCGATACACTGCTCGGACTCGCCGAACGCTATGGCGTCGATTCACAGGCAATCATCGACTGGGGCCCGAACGGCCTCAGCAATCCGGACGCACTGGCTGTTGGCCAGCAGCTCTTCATTCCAGGCGGTGTTGAACCCGTTCAGGAAGAAGCTTCGGCTGACTTCCAGGACA
>SLMJ01000029.1 GCA_007133615.1 Thermomicrobiaceae bacterium
ACGGAATCAAGGTCGGTGGTCACCAGGCGTCCTGTGCATCCGCCGTTTCAATCATGACCGCGCTGTACTTCCACGCCCTGCAGCGGGGAGATCGGATTTCGATCAAACCGCATGCCTCCCCAGTGCTGCACGCGATTCAATATCTGATGGGAAATCTCGACCGCGACTATCTGACCACGCTCCGCGGTTACAAGGGCCTGCAGGCATATCCAAGCCGGACCAAGGACCCGTTCCCGGTCGATTTCTCCACCGGTTCAGTTGGACACGGTGCCGTTGCTCCGGCTTTCGCAGCGCTGAGCCATTCCTATCTCCGGACACACTTCGGCGATGTCACCTCACGCCGATTCATCTCGTTTATCGGTGACGCAGAGCTTGACGAAGGCAACATCTGGGAAGCGGTCATCGAAGAGGCGCTGGCTCCGGCTGGAAACGTCCTCTGGATCGTCGATCTCAACCGGCAGAGTCTGGACCGGGTTATTCCGGGCATTCGCGCGGCCGAAATGAAGGGCCACTTTGCGCAGTCCGGCTGGCGTGTTCTGGAAGCCAAGTACGGTCGTTCACTCCGCGAGGTCTTTTCTCGCCCGGGTGGTCCGTCGCTGCGCCGGGCGATCGACGCGATGGAGAACGAGGAATACCAGACGCTGATCCGGTTGCCGGGCGACAAACTCCGTCCGCGGCTGATCAACTTCCGTGGCGTCCACAACCCGGGGATCGAATCCGCCATCAGAGAGATCCCGGATGAGGAACTCCCCGGACTGATCGCTAACCTCGGCGGTCATGACATGCAGGATCTCATCGACATTTTCGAGGAAGGGCTGCGTCCGTCCGACCAGCCCACAGTCATCTTCTGCTACACAATCAAGGGCTGGAACATGCCGTTCTACGGCGACGCCCTGAATCACTCCGCGATTATGAAGGACGAGCAGATCGAGGAACTTCGCGAGCAGATCGGTATTCCCGAAGAGGAGCAGTGGGACCGCTTCCCCGAAAATACCCGGGCGGCGAAGCTCTGCCGTGAGGCGTTCGACCGCCTCTACGCCGACGAAGAGCTACGGACACCGGCTGTCAGCCTGGATCAGGTGCCGGTCCACGTCGGACACTCCCGGGTGAAGAAGTCCTCAACGCAGGAATCATTTGGACGTCTGCTGACCCAGCTCGCCGATCTGGAGCACGTTGGGCCGCGGATCGTCACTGTGTCACCGGATGTTTCGACCTCGACCAACCTGGGAGGCTGGATCAACAAGACGGGTGTTTTCGCGCTGAGTGAAGCGCCTCGTTACGACGAAGATGACGACGGCACTCCCAAGCTGCTCCGCTGGGAACCGAAGCCAGCCGGTCAGCACATCGAGCTCGGTATCTCGGAGATGAACCTGTTCGCTATGCTGGGCGTGTTTGGACTCTCCCACGAGCTCAGCGGGCAGATGGTCTTCCCGATCGGGACGGTCTACGACCCGTTCGTGCTTCGCGGTATGGATGCCTTGATCTACAGCGTCTACTCGGATTCGAAGATGATCTTCGCCGGCACACCATCCGGCATTACACTGGCGCCGGAAGGCGGCGCGCACCAGTCGACGATCACGCCATCGGTCGGGATCGAGTTGCCCGGACTCCGATCCTACGAGCCGTGCTTCGCGCAGGAACTCGAATGGGCCCTGCTGGAAGGTCTGCGGCAATGCTGTGACCGGGAGAATGGCGAATCAACGTACCTGCGCCTCTCCACCCGGACGATCGATCAGACACTGTTCAACCGTGCCCTCGAACGTCTGGGCGAGGACGAACTGCGTCGTCAGGTTATCGCCGGTGGTTACCGGATCGTCGATGTATCGCACGATGCGCCGGATACCGATCCGCGGGACACCGTTCAGATCTTCACTACTGGCGTCATGGTTCCGGAAGCGATGGAAGCCGCCGGAATGCTTCACGCGGAGGGTGTCGCGGCCAACGTCATCAACCTGACCTCTGCACAGCAGATTTACCGGCAGTGGCGCGAGTGGCAGCGCTGGGATACCGGAATCACGGACGGTCCGGAGCCGGAAATGCATCTGCAGACGTTGATCCCGCAAAACGAACGGAAAGCGCCGATCGTCACTGTGCTGGACGGCGCATCACATTCGCTCGCCTGGCTCGGCAGTGTGAACGGCGCTCCGGTCACCGCACTCGGCGTCGATGATTTCGGCCAGTCCGGCACGTTGGGTGAACTCTACCGGCACTACGAGATAGACCCGGAACGCATCGCCATGGCTGCGTTTGCCGCGCTCGATCGTCGAGATGGAGTGTAGGGGCCGACGCGCCTGTCGGCCCGTTCAAACAGTAGAATCGAGGTCAACATGTCGCAGGAGCAACCCCGCTACGCCGCCCGCTCCGCCAGCAGCGGTACGTTTCAGCGGAGCCTGAATCAGGTTCGGAACCACCACTTCATTCTGGACAGCCCCGGCGTCGGTGAAGAGGTGACGACCGGCGAATCGTTCATGGTCGGGATTTCGTCCTGTGGGGTGACCTTGATTGAGGGCGCAGCCCGGGATGAAGGAATCGACCTCCGGAGTATAGAGGTCGATATCGGCGCCTTTCGCAGCGATGACGCCCCGACACCAGATCTGGAACGAATCGACATGTCCTTCGTACTGCACGGTGTCACCGAGCAACAGGCCACGCATCTCGTCGACATCTGGAAAGAGCGCTGACCACTCTATCGTGCGGTCGCAGTTGCGATCCCGGTGAATATCACGGTCGAAGCGCGGAGTTAGCCTGGCCAGTCACACTCGAGCAGCCATCGAATACCAACCCCTGTCAATCCTGAGCGACAGCGAAGGATCTCGGCTCAGTGGGCACGTTCCGCATCGTAGGCGAGATCCCTCACGTTCGTTCGGGATTGACAGGGGGAGAGGG
>SLMJ01000203.1 GCA_007133615.1 Thermomicrobiaceae bacterium
ATCCTGAGCGCACTGCCGATGGTCTCGAGTGGCGAGATGGAACGCCAACCGACATTGCCATTCGCGCCATTTCCCCCGCAGACGACGTCATGCGTGTCTACTTCGACGTTCGGGGGCCGGGCGTTCTGGTGGATCCCATTCTGAGAGACTCCGACGGTGCAGTTGTCTTCCCGGAAGTCACGCCCGGCGTCGCAAAAGAGATCCAGGTTCCGGTGATGAATACCGGCGAGGAGACTGACACATTTCAGGTGTACTTCGAAGGTCCGGACGACTGGGATACCGAACCTTACGAGATCGAACTCGAGGCGGGCGAAAAGGCTGATACTTTCCCCGCGATCATCCCTGACGCAGATGCACCCGTCGACGCGCTCTTCCTCACTGCGGTGGCGGAAAGCACGAATGATCCCACCGTCTCTGAAAACGCAGATCTGCCAGTCATTGTTGTGCTGGATGACACGAGCATCGACTATACGGGCGATGCCGAGGTACCGGTCGGGCAAACCGCCGAACTGGCGGCTGAAGTCACCAATATCACCGAGGGCGGTGAGCCAGTCACGGGCGCGCCGGTGACATTCGAGGTCAGTAACGGCGATTTTGCTCGTGAGATGGAGGCAACAACTGACGAAAACGGCGTCGCGACTGCCGAGTGGACCGTCGACGCTGAACCCGGAACGTACACCGTATCGGTCGACATGGATCGCTTTGAACGCCATGCCGCGGCGTCTGCCAGCGACACCTTCGTCGTTCCGAGCGCGGCCGATCTCGTCGAGGATCTTCAGCAAACCGTCGTCGACGCCGGAATTCACCACGGCATCGAAAACGCGCTCCTCTCGAAACTCGATGAGACGCTGGCGTATCTCGAGGACGACAACGAAGAGGATGCGTGCGGCAGCCTGAACGCGTTCATCAATCACGTCAACGCACAGGACGGCCGGCACATCCCCGAAGGTCACGCGGCTGATTTCCGTGATGCTGCGGACCATATCCGCAGCGAGCACTATCTCGACTGCTGATCTTCAGGAAAGCGACGCTCAAGTCGAGCCCGGAGCCACTGGTGTGGCTTCGGGCTTGATTTCCGGCCTGGTCCTACCCCGAACATTGATCGCAATCCTGAAGTATTACCAGCAACCGGATGAAATTCTGCTCATAGCGCAAGGGCGTCGCGCCTTTGCGTCCACATTAGCTTGTCCTGACGCAGTGATTCAGTATGAGCATGTTTACATCCATCGGCAGTTCATGCTAGGATGGATTCATCTCCATGAGTTTGCTCATATAAACACCAGCACAGTCAACTCTGGGCCACGTGCCGGGACCTCGCCCTTGTCGTCGAATCAGGTGGAGCCTCAATAGGAGGGGAGGTGGCGACTGACCCACTATTCTGTTCCGTTCCGTCTTCGTATTGCTATGTCACCACGGCAAACCTGAAACACAGTGTGACCGGAGTTCCATGGATGGAGGAAACGAATGCTTTCCGCTCCAGATATGAAGCTGGTGAATGTCAACGGTTTGCAGTTCGAGATATTCGACAGCGGCGGGCCGGGTGACCCGGTGCTACTGGTCCACAGCACGCGGGATGACTGGTACGGGGTGATTCAGGAACCGGTGCTGATGGACAGCTTCCGCGTTATCCTGCCCCATCGGCGAGGCTGCGGGCGAAGCACCTCTGAAGGCTTTCCAAACAGCTTCGAAGAGCACGCGGCCGATTACCGGATGATCCTCCAGCACCTGAACATTGAGAAGGCACATATAGCCGGGCTGTCGATCGGGGGCTCAATCGCCCTGCAACTCGCGAAGGACTGGCCTGAGGGCGTCCATTCGCTCGTCCTTCTGGAGCCGGCGCTGATGTCGGTGATCGCCAACTACGAGCAGGTTGGACAGGTGCTCGGAGAAGCCGTCTCGCGCTATCAGGCGGGCGACAAGGAAGGCGCAATCACGATCCATTTTGAAGAACTCGCTGGACCTGACGCGTGGTCGGATCTGCCGCGTGAGTCGTTCGAGCGACTTCTGGAAGACGCGGATATGCTCTACCAGGGGGACGGGGCCAAGCTGGCCGAGTGGGTTTATACATCCGAAGACGCCGCTCGAACCGACCAGCCGGTGCTGAACGTGACCGGCGCCAACACCCGCCCCTATTACAAGGAGATTCACGAGACTATCCAGTCCTGGATCCCCCACGCGGAGAACGTGGTCATCCCGGACACCAAACATGCAATTCTGCAGACCCAACCGAGAAAGGTCGCTGAGGCAATGGCGGACTTCTTCTCCCGCCATCGCATTCAGCGTGAATCACAGGTTACGGGATAAATAGCAGAGACTGGCGAGCAGACAACGGATTCGTACCAGGATGCTTCTAGCCCACTTCAACAGGCGGGCCAACGATCGCATACAAGCGGTCGATCCCGCGATGTGATTCTTGTCCAGGGTACAGCGGTGAACGCTCTCGCTAGAGCCGCTAATGGACGGGATTACGAAGCGATTAGCAATCTGCGCCGCGGTTTGCTGTGGACACGACAGCGGCACCGTTCGCTCAGTGTCACTCCTCAGCCATGCGGCGCGCCGGTTTCAGTCAGTTGCTGGCTTATACCCTCGTTACGCCGTTCCTGGTCAGCTACTGACACTCCGTTAACGATCTCTTCCAGAAACTCAAGGGGTTGACTCGGCTCACTCCGGGCTCTAGACTGAAACCACTCTGGGACATTTGAATATTGCGACTGCCGAGCGTTTTCTGCAGACATAGAGCGACGCGTTCGGTGCTTGTACCAACTCAACGGAGGAGGGCAATCATGGGCGACGTCGATGTAACCGCTAGCGCCGGCCTTCCGGACGCAACGGTCGATCAGCTTCGAAGGAGCCTGAACGGCCAGCTATTGCTCCCCGGTG
>SLMJ01000301.1 GCA_007133615.1 Thermomicrobiaceae bacterium
GACAGCCGCATCCGCGTCGAAGCCAGTCGCTGGTGCTCACCCGGAGTTAACTCTCCGGTGTGAACCTCACTTTCAAGATAGCGGCGTATGATTTCTGCTTCTCGATGCCACGATCGGATCAACAGCAGCAGGACAGCAACGTATCCGGGCAACATCCCCAGGAAGACAATAACTGGAACGATAACGTAGTAGCGGAAGAAATCGTCCGGGTCGAGTGCGATCCCGATAAGTAGGGCGAAGACACTATTCCACGCAGCGTGGCCGAGCATTGCCGCGATAAGGCCAATAATCGGCGTCGCAATGCGCCAACGCCCGACATCCGTCTCTCGCAGGTAACCGATCCCGGCTCCAGTCAGTGCCGTATACCCGGCATGCCCGAATCCGCCGAGGATTACTCTCAGGTAGAACAGAATGGCAAATTCTTCGGCGCCTGATTCTCGGTACCCGGATCCAAGGTAGACGACGTTTTCCGTCATCCCGAAACCGATGCCGATCAACGCACCGTACACAATTCCGTCGGTGACGTTGTTGAACTCTCGCCGGAACAACCAGACCAGGAGCACAAGCCCCGCAGCTTTCGCCGATTCTTCAACGAATGGAGCCACCATCACCGCCGCTATGACTTCGCCGAGTCCCTCCCCTACAGCGACAGCCGCGATGACGTACAGGCTGGTGTTGATTACGTACGAGCCCGACATTGCCACAAAGGCGCCCCACAGAAACGCAAGTGCAAGCAAGCGAAGTGGCTCCCGCTCGCGCACATCGAGCAGCACAATGATGGTTCCGTACAGCAACGCCGGCAGCAGTGCGGAGATGCCGATCCAGCCGAGCGTAATCGCGTCGAATCCTTCGATTGCGATGATCGCGGCGTTGACCACGATCAAAATGCAGGAAAAGAGCAGGATGAGAATCACAGAGGCAATTCGGCCGAATGGCAGGCGCGTTGGCGATGACTTGCGCGGCTTTTCTTCATCGGGCAAATCGCGCTCATCTGGTGGTGTGGTTCTCTGTTGATGATGCTCAGACCTTGAAGTGGCGATCAGGGGAGGCACACGGGCGCCGCAATATCCGCAGAATCGGGACTGCTGCGGAATGTTGCGCCCACACTTCCCACAGTACATTCTAGACACCATTTTCTGATTTGCCCTGGCTAAACGGGACTACTCGTTGGAACGCGGGGCGTTCGTCGGAGAGAAAGCTCCGCGTTGATCATCGGTCCCGATTGATCTCATTCGAACAGTGGAGATCGAATGCTCCGAACGATTGGTTCAACGTCAGCGGCAAAAGAGTCCCATTCATCTGCCAGTCCGTAGAAGTTGATCCAGATAACAACGGTTTCACTTTCGTCCACACCGAGGACGTAAACGTCAAGTTCAGGCACATCGATGATGAACAGATCGATGTCATATGACGTCGCGAATGCGATGCCGGTGCCGTTCTCGAATTCAAACGAGTCAGGGCCTGCGACGACTTCCAGCTCAGGGAATTCCTCCTGCATCCATTCGAGTTCTTCGTCCATGAGCTCCTCGGGTGTTGTCGGAAAATCGGACCGATAGACGCCGACTTCAAGGAATCCGTAATCGTGTTCGAGGACGACGAATCCATCCTCGGTTGACAGGACGTCCCAATCGTTTCCCTCCGGAACAACGAGCGATAACGTGCCGGAGTCGCTTGAAATCGTCTCTCCTGAAGTGGAAACATCGCCACCCGCCGGGTCAGGCTGAAACGGTTCCAGATCCGCGGACGACAGCTCAGGAGTTCCAGTTCCACCGGTGCCGTCATCCGAGCTGTCGCCTCCTGCCAATGCCAGAACAAACAGAACGACCACAAACAACCCACAGAACACGAGCACCCCGGCAGCGGCAAGAATCAGGTAGAGCGAGCGATTGCTTTTCGACGATGATTCATCCTGTCTTGCCGGCTGCTGCTGCTCCGCACTCGATTGGTACTGACTGGAGGGTGGCGTTTCATCCACCGCCTCGACATCGAGTTTGCTCCCACAGTTCTGGCAATAATGGTGATCCGCTGGGTTGGGGTAGTGACATCTGGGGCAGTTCACGCTTGACATTTCGAAGTCCTTTGCCGTGACCTTTGCCCCTTCCCTGTTCGTGAAGGGTCAATCGGGGGTTACTTTTTCGTTCAGATTCCAGAAGCGGACCCGGGCCGCACAGCCGCTCGAGGAATTAGCAATGCGTGCTCGATCGGTCCGATCGAGTCGCTGACATCGATAGCTGTGCACTGAATGTCCGATCCGTTTCAAGAGTATACGACCTCAAATTCACTCCAGGGATCACGTGCGAACAGGATCTTTATGACAAGCATGTAATCTCGGCTGCTTGCGATTGCTGCAGACAGGATTACGGAGTATGAGGTCATGCGCCTCATTGCCGTTCGGACTGTATGTGGGAATTCCGACTGTCCGTGATCTGAACCTGGACACGTCCACATACCCGGCCATCTACAGAAGTGAGGTTGATGACGCATTCCTCCTACACAAACCAGAAACACCGCTGGTGAAGAACTGATCGTGCCGGAAGCAGAACAATGGGAAAAAGCCTGGCGTTAGTGGTCATAAAGTGTTGGAAGTTAGATCCGGGACCGGACACAACAGCGTGGCGCTGGCCCAACTCGGAGCGAGCGTGTACTCGCTTGGTCTGACACGAGCCGCGTTTGAGCTGAAGCGAACGACTGCGAAGGACCGGGACCAGGGCGTGGAGCTACTCGTCGGCGATACGCACGAGCTGTCATTTGCGTCAGGATCGTTCGAACTTGTCTTTTCGCAAGGACTGATCTAACACTTATCCCTTACCCGTCGTCATCGAACAGGCGCGGATCGTCCGGCCGGGTGGTTTTCGTCTCATCGACGCGCCACA
>SLMJ01000206.1 GCA_007133615.1 Thermomicrobiaceae bacterium
AACTCGTCGTCCTTCGCCAGGTAGGGGATCAACCCCGCAACACCGGGCAGCAGGTCTTCCAGCCCACCAGGCTTGCCGGCCCACTGTTCCCGGTAATACCGACTGGCATGCTCAAAGATCGGATCAATCGCGGGATCCTCCGGCGCAACACTGATCCGTGCCTGCGCCAGCACCTCGGTTGCGATCAAACGATCCACCTTGCCGTCATAATCGACCTTGTGGACTGTTCCGCTCTTCGCTTCCGGAAACACGGTGTGAACGCCGTGGTCCATCGCGCCGAGATGATGGGGATCACCTCGTCTGATCAGCGTGCCGTCAACATCGAACAGGACCAGTCGTCTCGTCACGTCGTCACCTCCGGAAACGGGGTCTGCTGCGACAGTATTGCCTGTTTGGGATACCAGTGTTCACGCACGGCTCCCACAAGGTAGAGGGAACCGGTTACCACGATCTGGTCGCTTGGTCCTGCCTTGTCAAGCGCCGTCTGAATAGCCTCGAGCGGCTCCAGAACCAGGGTATTTGGTGTGCCGACCTCATCAATCGTGGCAACGATTTCGTCGACTGGGGCACTGGCCCGCTCGACCGCACTCGGCGCGGTTACGATGATCTCGTCCGCCTCCGGAGCAACGTCCCGGGCAACCTTCAGGAAATCGTGTCCACCGAGCGAGCCAAGCACCAGAATCCGCCGGCCCGGTCGATCAAAGTAGCTGAGCGTATGAATCAGCGCATCGACCTTCTCCGGGTTATGAGCCCCATCCAGGATCACATGTGGGGACTCCTGAACGATCTCTACCCGCCCCGGAAACCGGGTGCGTTCGATGCCGGCCCGGATCGTCTCGTTCGATACCAGTGGCCCGTTCTCTCCAGTCAATATCTGGCAGGCACGACTGGCGACCGCGGCATTACTCGACTGAAACGGACCCGTCAGCGGAAGTCGTATCGACTCGGACATTCCGGGCATTCGCAGATAGCCGCCGTTTCGCTCTCGCCATTCCCACCAGTAATCGCGGTCACGCTGCAGCTCGATCAGCGTTGAGCCCTGTAGCTCTGCTTCCTGTCGAATCACCTCCAGCGCTGCAGGATCCTCGACCGTCGTAACTGCTGGCACGCCCGGTTTGATGATTCCCGCCTTGTGCCAGGCGATTTCAGGGATGGTCTCACCCAGGGTTCGGACATGATCGAGCCCGACCGACGTGATAACGGAGACATCTGGCTGAACGATATTTGTCAGATCGAACCGCCCGCCGGCTCCAGCTTCGCAGACGACGAAATCGCAGTCCTCACGGTCGAAACTAAAGAACGTGAGCGACACCCAGAACTCACCGTACGTCAGTGGTTGATTCCCGGCCTCCACCCATCGCTGCATCTCTACATCCAGCGCCTGAACGTGTTCAGCGAACTTCTGAGGCGACATCAGTCGGTCATCGATCTGAAGTTTCTCGGTCTCGACTTGCAGGTAGGGTGAAACGTGAAGACCGGTCCGGAATCCGGCCGCGCTGAGGATGCTCGCCAGGAATGCTGAGGTCGATCCCTTGCCAGATGTGCCGGCTACGTGAATCGTCCGGTAGTTCAGGTGAGGATTGCCGATGAATTCCAGGAATGCCCTGAGCCGTTCGTTCCGAGCTATTGCCCGAGCGCGGATTTCCTCAGGCGTCGCATCTGGAGGAGGAGATGGTGGCCCCTGAATCAGGTTTTCCAGGTAGTGGGACGCCCACTCGTAATGCTGCAGCGCGTCCGTCTCGTGTCGGGTGTCCATCCGTAAGAACCTCGGCAATCCGTTGTCTCGGCCGGGCGGTCATCGAGCAGACAGGGTCAGGAGAACGCTGGATTCAGATGCATCCGTGCTGTCCAAAGGTACAGGATACTTTCTGTACCCTCAGGTATCGAATTCTGGCCTGCAGGCTCATGCGTACCGCGGCACATCACCATACAATCTCGACATGTGCCGGTCAGAAAGTCCCGTTCGCGGGTCTCTGTCGGCAGGGGTGGCCAACAATCGTGTCGATTTGCGGCTGCCCTCACGTACGACGTCGCCGCGGGTCAGGCAAGCTGACCCACGAACCATTCCCCACTCTGGCGCGGCCCGCTCGTCCCCACACAGGTTCTGTGGAGCGGGCCGCACCTCTTTTCTTCGAACGGCATTTTGCCACTAGTTCGCAACTTTCCCGGCGAACTCTGCTGATCGATGCAGCTTCTCCAGCATTCGCCTGTGAGCCGGCATCAATCCGTCTGGAAGTTCGTGAAGACGGAAGTACCGAGCTTCCCGGATTTCGGCACTGGACCGGAATTCGCCACCCGTGATTCGCCCCTGATACAGAATGTCCACGGACGGGAGCCGGTGGTGCGCCCGGGTCGCCAGCAGGCGGTCGACCTCGATTTCAAACCCGGTCTCTTCCATGACTTCCCGACGAATGCACTCATCCGGCTGTTCATGGCGTCCCATCCACCCGCCAGGCAGGCTCCAGGCGTACCGCGGGTCATAGGTGTTGCGAACCAGGAAAATGCGGTCCTGCTCATCGAACAACATGACGATCACCCCGACCAGAAACCGATCGTTGGCAGTGCGCATGATTCGGGAGCGAACACCCTTCGGAAACGGGAACGACCGCCAGACGAACATCAGCACCCGGTTGATCGGCCAGATCCGCATCAGAAATTCCACCAGGCCGCGCATACCGCTCCAGTCCCCACGCCGTCAATCAAGTCCCAATCATACCCGGAAATCACTATCCACTGGCGCAATCATCCCGTTTACATCCCGCTCCGGTGCTGTCACCATAGCCTCAGTCAGTTCCACCTGATCGTTCGTCTACTATGATCACCGGAAAGCAGGAATCGTGGCAGTACCTAATGGTCTTCGAAACGGCCTGAC
>SLMJ01000091.1 GCA_007133615.1 Thermomicrobiaceae bacterium
CGTCTATCTGGTTGAGCGTGAGGAAGATCTTCCGGCTGTTGAAGCCCGGGTCAATCGCGAGCAGGAAGCGGGGCTCGAGGTGGAGATGGTCTACGGTGACGATCTCCGCGAGCTCGTTCCCGGCGTGGCACCTCACGTCATCGCCGGTTCATATTGCCGAACCGATGGCCATGCCATGCCGCCATGGGTCGCCAAGGCGTATGTCCAGGCAGCAATTCGCCATGGCGCCGAACTGCATCAGTTCACGCAGGTGACCGGCTTCGATATCGAGAACGAGCGCATCACCGCGGTCCACACGACAAGCGGCATGATTCCCTGCGACTGGGTCATCAACGCCGCCGGAGCCTGGGCGGGACACCTCGCCAGGCTTGCTGGCGTTAATCTGCCGGTCGAAACTCGTGCCCTGCAGATGCTTCTCACTGAGCAAATGCCGCCGGGCCTCAGACAGGTACTCGGCTGCGTCAGCAAGCAGGTGAGCCTGA
Organism: Thermomicrobiaceae bacterium; assembly: GCA_007133615.1. Taxonomy (GTDB): domain Bacteria; phylum Chloroflexota; class Chloroflexia; order Thermomicrobiales; family Thermomicrobiaceae; genus SLMJ01. The sequence continues at coordinate 483 of SLMJ01000091.1, forward strand.
AGCAGATTCCCACCGGCAGCTACCTGATCGGCGGCGGCTGGGATGGAACCGTTCACCAGGATCGCCGCTTTGGCCGGGTTCGGTCTGGCAGTATCGTCGGAAGTGCTTCCCATTCCTCGGCCATTTTCCCGATTCTGAAGCGCACCCGATTGCTTCGATCGTGGACCGGACTGGAAGCGTTCGCGTCGGACGGCGTCCCGATTGTCGGCCCGGTTCCGGAGGTCGGCGGTTTGCTCATCGCCTGCGGGTTCTCGGGACATGGATTCGCGCTGGCTCCGCAGATCGGAGTCATTCTCAGTGAAATGGTCACCACCGGCGAGCCGTCGCTTCCGGTTGACGCCCTTGGCATCCAGCGCTTTCGGTGAGACCGCGCAATTTGGATATACTTGTGTGTCGCGAGTCAATGCTGAGGAGTTCGCGCCATGGCGGATAGCAATCGAAACGTCGAGCACCTGGTTGAAGACCTTGCGGAGGAACGACCGCGGCATCCCGAGGAGTCGGCGTCTCCCAGCAAGAAAGCGCTTCCGATCACGGTTGAGGATCTGGAAGCGGATGACGAGGTCATGGCACTCGCGAACACCGCGAACACGAACCTTGGCGTGCTTGGATTCACCGAGCACGGCCCGCGTCATTTCCGCCTGGTTTCCCGAATAGCGCGAAACGTTCTTCGCCGGCTCGGCTATGACGAACGGCTGCAGGAACTGGCTGCGATTGCCGGTTACTTGCATGACATTGGAAACGTGGTTAGCCGGTATGACCACAGCCTGACGGGCGCACTTCTGGCGCGGGAGATTCTGCTGCGGCACAAGGTTCCGGTTGAGGATATTGCCATCGTCATGGGCGCAATCGGAAGCCATGGAGACGACTCCCAGCGTCTCGGCGAAGCAGTTCACCCTGTCTCCGCTGCACTGATCCTGGCGGACAAGTCAGATGTTCATCGGAGTCGGGTGCGCAACATCGATCCCGGTCTGTTCGATCAGCACGACCGGGTAAACTATGCGTCGGAATCGTCGTTCCTTCGGGTTGATCCGGAAGAGAAGACGATCACGCTGGAACTCACAATCGACACCGAGATCTCACAGGTCATGCACTACTTCGAGATCTTCCTTCCGCGTATGCTGATGTGTCGGCGTGCCGCGGAGTTTCTCGGGTGCGACTTTCACATTGACATCAACGGCGTAGCACTCCTGTGAGGAGCCAATGAGCACACTTTCGTCCCCCTTCAGTCTTGGACGAAACGAACCCCGGGGAACGACGAACTGGGCAAACCTCGATTACTACATGATCGTCTGCATGATCGTGCTAATCGGGTTCGGCCTTGTCAGCATCTGGAGCGCTGGCGGGGGTGGGTCGATCACGATGACCCATCCTGTCTTCCGGCAGATCGTGTACACGATTGTCGGGATTCCGATTCTCGTCGGGATGACATTGCTCGACTACCGGTATGTCAAGACGTTCTCCTGGGTGTTCTATGCCGCCAGCCTCGGCCTGCTTGCATCACTCATGGTTGCCGGAACGACGATCGGCGGTTCCACCCGCTGGCTGCTGTTTGGTCCGATTACCATTCAGCCATCGGAGATCGCCAAGTTGGCGGTGATCATCTCGCTGGCGGTGTTCATCGCCGATCGGCGTCATGAGATGGATCGGTTCGTCAACTACGTACTCTCGGCTGTGATCGTGGCCATCCCGGCGGCGCTGGTTTATCTCCAGCCCGATCTCGGGACGACCGGCGTGTTCGCGTTCATCTGGCTGATGATGATGTTGATCGCTCGAACGCGTCTGCTCTACATCATCGGAACGATTCTGCTGGCAATCCCGGCAGCGCTTATCTCCTGGATGTTCCTGATGCAGGACTACATGCGGGATCGGCTCATGATCTCGTTCAATCCAGAGCTGGATCGGCTGGGTGCCGGGTACAACATTATCCAGGCGCAGATCTCGATCGGCTCGGGTGGGCTCCTCGGTCACGGACTGACCGGTGGAACCCAGAGTCAGATGGATCTGCTGCGGGTGCGTACGACAGACTTCATTTTCGCCCATGCTATGGGGATGTTCGGGTTTATCGGAGCGATTGCGCTGTTCGTGGTCATCGGACTGCTTTTGTGGCGCATTATGCGGGTGGCGCACGAAACCCAGGATCCGTTCGCCCAGCTCCTCGCAGCAGGCATCACGGCGATGATCTTCTTCCAGGCGTTCGTGAACATCGGAATGAATGTCGGCATTATGCCGGTGACGGGAATTCCGCTCCCGTTTGTCAGCCTCGGCGGCTCGTCGTTGTGGACCACCCTCGCCGCGATCGGGTTGTTACAGAGTGTGAGGATCCATCACCAGCGTCTTGCCTTCCAGCGTGACTGGAGTGGACGTTAGCCGCTTCGGAGGCGCCTTCGA
>SLMJ01000067.1 GCA_007133615.1 Thermomicrobiaceae bacterium
ACCAACCGACTCGAACTCGAGACCGTCATTCCCATCTCTATCAGCGACAACGAACTGCGCGAATGCATCGGAAGACTCGTTGCAAGCGTTTCGACACGGAATCGAACGTCAGAGGCGTTGCTGGACGCATTTCCAGCCGTCGAGGACGAACCGATCAGTGAAGTGCCGTTCTCATCCGACTGGAAGTGGAGCGGTGCGACCTTCTCCGATGGCAACACCGTCCTCTTCGGTGCGCCCGAGGCATTCCGCGATGCCATTCATATGCCATCCGAGATTTCCGACCAGGCCGATCAAATGATCAATGAAGGATTGCGCGTGCTGGTCATCTGCGGTTCGTCACAGCGACTGACCTACGGCGACGGCGACGAAGAGACGCCATCGCTACCCGCTGATGTCGAGTTACTGGGGCTGGTCGCGCTGCGCGATGAACTGCGGCCGGACGCAAAAGAAACGATCGACCACTTCCGAAAGGCGGGAATCGAGCCGAAAGTGATTTCGGGCGACCATCCCGGCACAGTGTCGGTCCTCGCACGACAGGCCGGGCTGGCCAGCGAAAACGGAGCCGTTTCTGGCTATGAACTGGATCAGATGGACGATCATCAGATTGCCGAAGTAGCTGCCAGCACCTCGGTGTTCGGGCGCATCACGCCACGCCAGAAAGAGCGTCTGATCGATGCGCTGAATCGTCAGGGTCACTACGTCGCAATGATCGGAGACGGCGTCAACGACGTGTTGGCGCTGAAGAAATCGCATGTCGCGATGGCGATGCGCAGCGGCAGCCAGGTTACCCGAGGGGTTGCCGACCTCGTCCTGATGGATGACTCGTTCAGCTCACTACCGCGGGCATTCCAGGAGGGTCAGCGAATTCTCCGGGGAATGGAAGCGATTATTCGACTGTTCCTGAGCCGTGGCTTCTACATGGGCCTGATTATCATCGGCATCTCGATCCTCGGGTACGAGTTCCCGTCCACGCCACGACTCGATACTCTGCTTGCGATGCTGACGATCGGGGCTCCGATTCTGGCGCTCGCGTTCTGGGCCACACCCGGCCAGACACCAAAAAGGATTCTGGCATCGGCCAGCCATTTCGTCATTCCGGCGGCCATCCTGACCGCAATTCTCGGTATCTTCATGTTTGTTGCGGCGATCGAAACCACCGGCGATCTCTATATCGCCAGGACCGTTCTGGTTACCACCTCGATCCTTAGCGGAATCGTGCTGGTTGCCTACGTTCACCCACCGCACCCCTGGTTTGCTGTCGTGGAACGGACGACCGGAGACTGGAAGCCGGCCGGAGTGGCGGCTCTGATGATCGTCGGCTACATCCTGATCCTGCTGGTCACTCCGGTGCGGGAGTTCTACGAACTGGAGATCCTGGCACCCCAGACCTACGCAGCGATCGTCGTCGCGGTTCTGATCTGGGCGGCCGTGCTGCGGTTCGTCTGGAGCCTGCATCTGATCGCCCGGCTTGGGGCCGCGTTCCGACGAAGATTCCCGAGATCGGTGCCCGAGGTTTCCGAGTAGCGTGTGCCTTATGTCGCGCTGACCTGGGTAACAATACGGGATATCGCCTGCCGGCCGCGCTCGATCCACGCTGGATCCCGATAGAGCGTATACAGGAAGTTGGCGTGGTCTTTGACAGCGTCAAGCTGGAAGACAAGGAACGCCGGCTCGACACCTGAGTCGATCTCACCCCGCTGCTGAGCGTCCTGAATGAGGCTGACAACAAGCCCTTCCCACTCACGGTGCCCAGCGATCACTGCTTCATGAACGGGGCCAGATTGCGCGTCAAATTCGCTGATCAGGCCGGCGAAGAAACAACCTCCGGGAAAAATCTCCCGTTCGACGTAACTCAGGAATGACTCGTAGAGTTTGATTAGCCGGGGAAGGCCTTCCGGCGCCTGCAGTCCGGGTTCAATCACCTCGCGCTCGTAAATCTCGCCCGCTGCCTCGATGATCTCCATCTGCAAGCGTTCTTTGCTCTTGAAATGGGCATAGACGCCGCTCTTGCTGACTCCGGTCGCCTGAGCAAGTCGACCGAGCGTGATCTGATTGACACCCTCAATCGAGGCGAGCTTCACCGCACGATCGAGAATCGTCTGATGCGTCTGCTCACCGTCTGACCGGCGTCTGGGTTGTTCGGTGATGTTGTTCTCATCCATGTTGACATCATAGCACGCTCGTGCTATTTTAGTCAGCACAGTCGTGCTATCTTCTATTACTCATGATGACCCAGGTTTCGGGCACGTCCATGGAATGAAGATAGCACGATCGTACTATCTCCAGGCCGTTTGACGAAAGGAAGGCAAACGATGACCGCTTCGACGATGCAGATCGCCCAGATCAACGGTGCAAAACTGGGATACATCGACAAGGGAACTGGCGAACCAGTGGTGTTCATCCACGGAGCCGGGAGCTTCGAGTGTCATGCCGTTCTCTTGCAGCCGGCATTGACCGAGCGTTTCAGGCTAGTCCACTACCACCGGAGAGGCTACGGGGAGAGCGAACCCCGAACGGGCCCGACCAGTATGGAACTCGAAGCCGCAGATTGTCGGGCAGTTATGGAGTATCTGGGAATCGAGAAGGCTCACTTCGCCGCCGAGTCCTCGGGTGCCGACGTACTACTTCAATACGCGCATGACTATCCCGACACAGTGCATTCCATGGCACTCATGGAACCCGCGCTGCCTGGACCGCTGAATCGGTCTGACGAATTCAAGGCCACCAGCAAACTGATAGACGAGGCAGCCGAGCGAGGTGACTTTCAGCAGGCCGCACACCTTTTCTATCAGGAAGTGATCGGACCCGATTATCGAGAGATCATGGATCCGCACCTTCCCGCGGGCTGGATGGATCAGTTGGCAGA
>SLMJ01000287.1 GCA_007133615.1 Thermomicrobiaceae bacterium
ATTTGTCCAGACAGCGGTACTTTAGCTCGGTGAACTGATAGATTCCGGCGCCGATCAGCGTGCCGGATGCGATGATCCAGGCGTTGGCGGTAATCCAGCTACTCCGATCCACGACGAAATGGACCATGGCATCTCCCAGGTGAGCAAGGAACCCGAATGCCACCCAGCTCACGACGTAGCCGGCAAGCAGGAGCACGACGAGAAGTGACGCCTGTTCGTAGCGACGGACAATCCCCCGGAAGAGGCTGACCAGTGGCAGCGTTGTCGGCAACATCATCGCGACCACCATCAATGTCCAGCCAGCTACGAACAGGGACATGACGCCGAAACTATCCAGAAATCCGACTCCGCCAACGCCATGATCGTGGCTGATGTAGCGATCGTACGGAGACTGTCCCCAGATCCAGAGGCTGACCCATGCCAGCAGGATCAATCCACCCATCGTGACCAGGAATGGCGTCTGGCTCTGGTCTATGGTTCGACTAAACGCTGACATGGCTCGAGTCTCCTTCCACGGTCACCGGTTGATTCCTCTGGATTACGCTTCGAACCGGAACAGACCCTGGATCGCGTTGTGATCCTTGAGATCAACATCCACGATGCCGTACTGTTCGCTATTGCGCTTGTAGCGCCCCGCTTTGGCCACGTATGCCGGGGAGCCGGGGATGGTTGTGAACACGGACTCGTGCAGTGTCGTAACCTCGCCGGTTGGACCCACGTACGGGGCCATCTCTGCGTCTACGACCGACCCGATCTTCAGCGTCCCTTTGCCTTCGACTACCGTGAAGCTGATCGGCGTCTGCTCCACGGAGACAACTTCGCCGACGAGCTGTGCGACATCAGCCAGTGGCCCGCCGAGCTTCCCGGAGAACGCGTTCAGGATTGCGTCCCGCTGCTCGGGAGAAGCCTCCTGGTCGATGAACATGGCGACCTTCCAGTTTCCGTCCAGGGCGTTGCCCGGGATATGCCCGGTGAGAGCGAACGTGTGACCAGATACATCGATGCCGTCTACCTGACCCCGGTCGATGTGATAGGCAACGACGCCCTCGCATGTGCCGCCATCCGGCATTTCCCCGATCCAGCAGGGACAGAGCACCTCGCAGCTGCAGACTTCCAGCAACTGTCCCTCGAGTTGGTAGGCCATTGCGAACCTCCTTTACGGGATGACGAGCGTGGCAGGCTTGCCTGCTATCGCTCCTCGATCTGGTTGTTGCCGATGTATTCAGATTAGCGGGGACATGTGCCCGGGGTATCGTGGAAACCCCGTAGATCTTTGACGGCACCTCGTAATTCAGGTCTGGTCAGGAAATACGAGGTCACGGGGTCATGTTCGCTCAGCGAGGCCGTTCTCGACGCACCATGTGGCAATCTGCGCTCGAGACGTCAGGTTGAGGGTTGAGAGTATTGCGGTGACATGAGTTTCGACTGTGCGCTCACTGATGCTGAGTGCGTCAGAGATCTCCCGGTTGCTCTGGCCCGCCGCGATCAGCACAGCGACCTGGCGCTGTCGGCGGGTGAGTCCGCCGGACGTCTCCTTGGCAGACTGCAGCAGCGTTGGTGCCCAGGCTTCAGGCACCTGAGCGTGCGCCGCAGTGAGAAATCGATCCTGCATATCAGGGTCAGCGAGTGTGGTTCCGATTTGATCAATCAGCCGGTGTGCTTGACCAAACTCCTCGGATGCCCGAAGCCGCTTCCCGAGTGCGGCTCTTGCGATGCCCAGTTCTCGATGGATTCTCCACAGCAGCGGCCGCGCCTGCTGCTCCCGCGCGACCCGTTGAGCGGGAATTAGCCAGGATAGCGCTTCGTCAAACTGTTCCAGTCTGATCAGCGCCCGACCCCGGAGCAGAGACAATCGTGTTGCTGGACGCTCCCTGCTCGCATAGGGGGTTGCATTGATCATCTGGTCAATCAACTCAATCGCGCCCGATGGATCGTTCTGCAACAGTGCCAGTTCAATCCTCGCTCGCCAGAAATACCGCTCCGCCATCGTCAGCGCCGGAGGGTCTGTTCTCAAGCCGGTCTCGAGCGCTACGGCTGCTCCGTCTGGTTGACCCATAGCGAGTTCTGCCAGCGCAAGAAGCCCGGAATTCGCCCGGATCCAGACGCGCGATCCGACCTCCCTGGCAATGGCAAGTGCTTGCTCGAGGTGAGAAGCTGCCGTATTGGGCTCGAGTAGATCGAGGAACAACGAACCATTGAGGTGGTGAGCGGCGCACAACCATTGGCGGTGGCCGATTTCCTCAGCCACGACGATCCCCCGCTCTACTGCGTCAATCGCGGCCTGGTAGTTACCGCGGGAGCCGTTGCCTGAGCAGTAACACATCAGTGCATACGTCTCGCCCGTTCGGTATCCGATCTCCGCGGCGGTTTGCAACGCCTCCTCGACGCTTGCGACACATTCACCGAGCGTCATTCTCGCCGGAACCATTGTGTCGGTCTGGTAGATTCCCCCGCAATGCACGAGATTCGCCAGAATGGACGATATCGCCTGTTGATCCCCAACTACCTGGAACAGGTCTCGTGCCCGTTCAAAGTGCCGCTGTGAATCGATGAGGTTTCCACCCATAGCCAGCGTCATGGCAATAAGATCTTCCGTGGTTGCAATGCCGGACCGATCTCCCAGGTGCTGGAACATCTCCAGTGCGCGCTCGTGGTGCGTCCGGGCATGCTCCGGATCATCATTGTTCAGGTACCAGTTTCCCAGGCGGTTGAGGCTGTAGGCGGTCAGCGATTGATCATTGATTTTCTCGGCGAGGTTCAGGGACTGTTCAACGTATTCACCGGCGCGCTCGTAATCACGACTGGCCCAGAGCTCGGCCAACCGGATCAGCGCATCCCACTCGGCATGCGAGTTCCCGGTCTC
>SLMJ01000349.1 GCA_007133615.1 Thermomicrobiaceae bacterium
GGACGACGAGGTGAAAGGGGAGCCGGAGCGTGCAGGCACTGCAGTTCGTGGAGAGCAAACCGCGTTACGCAGTCACGAAAGCTGCCGGGATGCTTTCCAGCACAGCCTTCTGGAGCCGGGCGGCCTGCCTGCAACTCAACGACGTTCGACCACCGGCGCTGCCCGGACCAGAATGGCTCCGGATTAACACGCGCTATGGCGGAATCTGCGGGACAGATATCGGCACCATCCTTCTGCAGAGTAGCCTGGCGCTGGAGCCGTATACGTCCATGCCGTTCACGCTTGGCCACGAAAACACCGGCCAGGTCTCGAGGAACAACGATGACGGACACGGATTCGAACCCGGGCAGCGGGTGGTGATTAATCCGTTGCTGGCGTGTGCCCAGCGTGGGTTTGCTGACAAGCCCTGTGAAATGTGCGCCAGTGGCAGGCCGAACCTCTGTGCTCACTTTCAGCACGGGGATGTGAGTCCCGGGATGCTGATCGGATTCTGCCGGGATACGGGTGGGAGCTGGGGGCCGGAGTTCATCGCACACCGGTCACAGGTTATCAAGCTTCCTGAAGAGATCTCAGATGAAGCCGCAGTGATTGCTGAGCCGTTTGCGATCGCGTTGAACGCCGTGCTCCGAAACCCACCCCGCGATGACGAGACGGTGCTGATCATGGGCGCCGGGGTGATGGGGCTGGTCACACTGGCGGCGATCCGGGCGACCGGGAGCAAGAGCCGGATTCTTATGACGGCACGCCATCCGTTTCAGATCGAGATGGCACAACGTCTCGGTGCGGATGAGGTGATCAAGCCGGAGCGCGGGGTCGGATTCTTTCATCAGATCGCTGAACGAACCGATGCCGGGGTGCTCAAGCCGATTCTGGGCAAGCATGTCGTCAAGGGTGGGGTCGACCGGGTATACGAGTGCGTTGGATCAGACAGCACGCTGGATGATGCGCTTCGCCTGACTCGAGCAGGCGGGATGCTGGTGCTGGTGGGGATCCCGAAGATGCCATCGAATGTCGACTGGACGCCGATCTGGTTCCACGAGATCGACGTGCACGGGTCCTTTGGCTACGCGGTGCACGAGTTCGAAGGAGCACCTCGCAACACGATGCAGCTCGCTGTTGACCTCATGGCTGAAGGGCGTGTTGATCTGGCGCCGCTCGTGACCCACCGGTTTCGGATCGATGACTACGCCAACGCACTAGCGACGGCGACGAGTCGGGGCCGAAACAATGTGATTCGCTCCGTATTCGAGTTTGATCCCGCTTGATCGCGCCGAACCGGGAGGAGATGCGATGACACGGCTGGAAACCGTGCAGATGCCAGTTCCCTCTGAGCCGGCACCGGATGGATCCCGCATTTACCCGCTTATCAGGACGAATCAGGCGAGCGTCGGGATCATCGAGTTGCGTCCTGGACAGGTAACGGCGCCGGTCCATCACCTGACCATCGAAGAGGTCTGGTACGTGCTGGAAGGCAAAGGGCAGATCTGGCGCAAGCTTGAATCTAATGAGGAAACAGTGGATCTCGAAGCAGGGACCTGCGTCAACATACCGACAGGCGCTGCGTTTCAGTTTCGCTCCGACGGTGAACAGCCGCTCCGTATGCTAATGCTGACGATCCCGCCCTGGCCGGGTCCGGACGAGGCAGTCGCCACGGAGGGTGCCTGGGACCCTGGAGTATCCACTTAGCTCGGCATTCGCTGTCGACTCGCGTCATCTGCCATATACTTGATCACCACCACAAATCGGACTCTTCAGCAGGTGGCGCTACTCGCATGTGAACAGGACGTGTGCAATGGCCCGGGCGTTCGATCCGAGGCAATCTGCAGGACTCACGACCCCGCTTCCTGGCCGCGATCGGGAACAGCGGGAACTGCTCCGAATTCTCGAGAACGCCGAACGGGGCAGTGGCTCCGTTTTGCTGATCAGCGGCGAAGCCGGGATCGGAAAGACGACGCTGGTCGAGCGACTGACCAGCCAGGCCCGTCGTGACCAGACGCTCATCCTGCCAGGGAACTGCTATGCGACAGCCACGAGCCAGCCGTTTTTTCCATGGAGACAGCTACATAAGATCGGGCGCGACTCCGGGGTTCCACTCGATTCCCTGACGATGATCGACTCCGCGGGGAGTCGCGAGGAAGCCTACGAACTGATTGCCGATGATCTGCGCGGCACGTTGGAGCAGCAACCAGCCCTGATCATCATCGAGGATATCCACTGGGCAGATACTGCCAGCCTTGAGCTGCTGCGCCATCTCGCGCGTCGGGTCCAATCGCAACCGGTTCTGCTGGTGGCGACCTGTCGCAGCGATGAACCGGAGCCAGCACCGGGTCTCAGGCAATTGTTGCCAGAAATTGTCCGGGAATCGCGAGCGGAACGGATCGAGCTGCGACGCCTGGACCTGGACGGAGTGCGCGAATTCGTTCAGATCAGCAGTGAGCCGGGAGAACGCCCATCAGCGATCGACTGGACATCGTTGAGCCACTACCTGCATGAGCGTTCCGGTGGAAACCCGCTGTTCATGACCGAACTGCTCAGGGAGATGGGACCGGAATTCAGTCTGGACCGGATGCAGAACCAGCCGGTGCCATTGCTGATCCGGCAGGTCATTGAAAATCGCATCGACCGGATTGGCGAGCGGCATCGTTCATGGCTGGAGATCGCGTCGGTAATTGGTCAGGAAGTTCCGATCGATCTCTGGCACGCGATTGTGGCTTGTGATGACGATGAACTGGCGAGCGTGATCGAAGCTTCAATTGAGAACCACGTTCTGCGGGAATCCAGCGATGGCCAGCATATCCTGTTCGCGCACGGACTGATCCAGGAAACGCTGTACTCCGGGCAGATCTCGCTCCGGCGTCGGAGCGTACATCGTCAGATAGCCGAATACCTGGCCGATCGGCGGGATCCGCCGGCTGCGACGGTGGCCCTCCACTTTGCGAGGGCCGGCGATTCCCGAGGAGTTGAGTGGTTCATTCAGTCGGCAGAAGAGGCCCTTGGACTCTATGCAGCGCGGGATGCGATCGGATCGATCGATCAGGCGGAGCGTCTCGCGTCTGACTGCGGTGTGGACTTGCCACTTGATGCCTATCGGTTGCGCGCGGTCGCCCGGGAAATGCTCGGAGAAGATGAGCAAGCCAGAACTGATCTCAGCCGGTTGTTACAGGGCGCTCGAGAGATAGGGGATCGTGAAGCTGAGTGCCGGGCATTGATCGATTTCGGCATGTTGTGGGCGGCGCAGGATTATCAGCAGTGCGGGGCTTATCTCCAACAGGCGCTGGACGTCGCCGAGACACTGCCGAACGAGTCGTTGCGGGCGCAGTGTATCAACCGACTGGCCAACTGGCAGGCGAATGTCGGTGAGTTCGACCAATCGATTGCGCTTCACGAGCAGGCACTGCGAATCTTCGAAGGCGTTGGTGACCAGGATGGCATTGCGGATACCCTGGATCTGCTCGGTATGACGTGCTTTCTGGCAGGCGATTACCCGAATGCGCGCGACTATCTGGAGCGGTCGATCGCGATTTCCCGGGATCAGGGCAATAAATGGCGACTCTCTTCCAGCCTCGCGATACTCTGCAACATCGGCGGAGATATGGACTCCACATTCGACGCGAACACGGTTGCATCCCGACCGGACGAATACTGGACGGGAGCTGGCGAGGAGTCGATCGCGATAACTCGGGAGATCGGCTGGATCTCCGGCGAATCGTTCGGATTGTCAATGCTTGGCGCTGTTCACTGCGTCCGGGGCAATCTGCGCGAGGCGCTGGATTGCGCTGAACGGGCGGAGGCGATTGCTCACCGGATCCAGCATCAGCAATGGCTCGTCTCGGCATCGCTACTGCTTGGCGTTGTCTGGAGCGAATTGCTGGATCACAGCCGTGCGGAATACTACCTGGAACGAACTTTGAACCACGCCAGGGCGATGGGATCGCATCTCTGGACCATGGTCAGTGCAGCGGCACTGGCGAACACCCGGCTACAGCGCGGCGATACCAGTGGCCGGGCGCAGTTACAGCCGTTCCTGGAGACAGAACGTGAAGGAAGCGCGCACGGCAAGCGAGCGTTCCAGTTCGCCTGGGCGAACCAGCTCCTGGCAGGAGGTCAACACGATGAGGCACTGAAGCTCGTGGACCAGTTGCTCGAGTACAACGAGCCGAACGGGGAGTTTCCCGGAACCCCGCAGATCCTCAAGCTCAAGGGAGACGTGCTGGCCGGTCTGGAGCGACCCGATGAGGCGTCAGAGTTGTACGAGATCGCAGACCGGGTGGCTGCTCACCTTGGCTTCCGGTCAATGCGCTGGCGAGTCCAGCTGGCAAATGGCGTTCTGTGTGCAAATCTGGGCAAAGCTCGACATGCAGAGCGATATCTGGATTCGGCGCGAGAGATTGCAGTCGGAATAGCTCGTGAGGTGCCGGATGCCGATGCCCGAGGTCGGTTTATCCGGGAAGTCGATCGGTTGATCGATGCAGCGCGCGAACCTGTTCAGGCTGTTTCCAATCCGGCCGGTCTCTCCCCGCGTGAGATCGACGTACTCCGGCTTGTTTCCCGGGGGTATACCGATGCCCAGGTGGCCGAGGAGTTGTTCATCAGTCCCAGAACTGTTGCCCGTCATCTGCAGTCGATCTACACCAAGCTGAATGTTCACTCCCGAACACAGGCAACCCGCCTGGCAATGGATCAGGAACTCATCCCGCCCGGATGATGGTCAATTCTGCTCAATGATTGTTCCCCGAATTCGCCTGAATTCGATTGGTCATTTCACGTGATGTGGCCAGTCTCGAACGCTCCTAATCTGTCATCAGGTCGATTTTCGTGGTTTGACACCAGATGGGAGCAGCAGATGGCAACGACACAGCTCGCAACGACGAACGGAAACCCGGTTACGTTGTCTGATGAGATGATCGATGCATTCCGGGAGCAATTCCGCGGGGAGATGCTAACTCCGGGAGATGCAGGCTACGACGATTCGCGTCGACTCTGGAACGGAATGCATGACCGGAAGCCGTCATTGATTGCCCGGTGCACCGGGACGGCAGACGTAGTGGCGGCTGTGAACCTCGCCAGAGAGAACGATCTCTTGCTGTCAGTCCGTGGCGGTGGTCATAACGTTGCCGGATTCGGTGCAGCAGACGACGGGCTGATGATCGACCTTTCACCGATGCGGGGTGTGGTCGTTGACCCGGCGAGAAAAGTCGTCCGGGCTCAGGGTGGATGCCAGTGGGGCGATGTTGATCGCGAAACCCAGCTTCACGCGATGGTTACGCCTGGTGGTGAGATCTCAACGACCGGCATCGGCGGCTACACACTCTCCGGCGGGATGGGCCTGCTTCATCGCAAGTGGGGGCTGGCCTGTGACAACCTGGTTTCGGTGGAGATTGTTACGGCATCCGGTGACGTGCTGACTGCCAGTGAGGCCGAGAACCCGGATCTGTTCTGGGCGGTTCGAGGCGGTGGCGGGAACTTCGGCGTGGTGACAACGTTCGAATATCGCTTGCACCAGTTCGGACCGGAGGCGTTCGCCGCAGCGGTCATCTACCTGGGTGACAATGCTGAGAAGATCTTGAATGCCTGGTGGGAGTTTGCCCGGCATGAACCGGACGAAGTGACTGGTCAGATCATTCTCTGGACGGTTCCGGACATTCCCGAGATTCCGGCAGAACATCATGGCAAACCGGGGATCTTCGTGCTGGGGATGTACGCCGGCGATCCGGAAGAGGGCAAGCGAGTCCTCCAGCCACTTCGGGAGATCGAGGAACCGTTGCTGGATCTGAGTGAGGCGGCCCCGTACGTCATGCATCAGAGCGGATTCGATGAGTTCTTCCCTGAAGGGTCCCTCTACTACTGGAAGTCGCTTACGACGGACGCACTTTCGGACGAGATTAACCAGGTCATCTTGCGTCAATTCGCCGAACGTCCATCTATGGGAACGCCGATCGTCATCCGGCATCTGGGCGGTGCGATGGGACGGGTTCCGGAAGATGCGACCGCCTACGGTAACCGGTCGGCCGAATACAACATCAGCATCGATGGCCGCTGGGAAGATCCGGCTGAATCCGAGCGGAACATCGCCTGGGTGCGAAAGGCATGGGATGAGCTGAATCAACTGGCCGGTGGCGGTGTCTATCTAAACTTCGCCGGATTCGCCGAGGATGCCAACGCAGTAGTTCGTGCTGGTCACCAGGAGAACTATGAACGGCTCCGCGAGGTCAAGCGGCACTACGACCCGACAAATCTGTTCCGGATGAATGCGAATATCAGGCCGTAGCAGCGGTCATCTGTGGCGGGAAGGCGCTGCGCTTTCCCGCCGCTTGATGTCAAGACAATAGTTGAGTTTGGGCAAGCCCTCATGCATACTGGATCCATCTCTGAAAGCAGGCTGGCGCAAATACGAACAGGAACGGGATGAGGCGCGCGCCTGATCACCGTCTTGTCAGATTGCAGGGGTGAAGCGATTCATGACTTCCCGGACAGAACCACAGGACGACTTCCTTGACTTTCCACTTATGCAGGCGATCATGGGCCGACGCTCTCGCCGGTTCGGCCTCGGGATGGAGATCCCCAGTGGACCGCTTGCCTACAAGTCCGAGCACGAGCCTGTGCCGCTCGCAGAAGACGAAGAGTTCCTGCTGATTGCCGCCGCGACTGGTGTGACCGGCTGGAATTTCGGGGTGCCGTTCGGGCCGGGCCGTCCAGACGAACACGGCCAGTTCACGGTTCGCTACACCGGACGAACCACTGCGACCGCAGCGGGAATCGGGACACCGGTGCTGTTCTTCACGAACGATTCCGGCACCTACGTTACGAACACCCGGGATGTACACCCGGATCCGACTCCGGAGAACGGCAACGGAGCCGAGCTGAGTTCCCGGATGATCGAGGTCTGCCGGCAGAACACAACGAAACTTTCCGATAAGCGGCTGGATCTGCCATCAGGGCCCGGCCACCTGCTCGATCCGAATTTCTGGATGGCCAATGCACCAGGTTCAACGATGTTCATGCCAATGGCTGATGCCAGTGAGGAATTTCTGGGAATTCTCTCGATCTTCCTGGTACACGGTTACGTCATCATGGACACCGAGGAGAAGCGTCCGGCCGGGGATCTGCATCCATTCATCGAGTCAGGAATGCTCAACGAGCAGAAGGTCTTCCCGCTGGCGGTGCTGCAGCAATCGGCATTTGAGGCTAATTGCGCCGAACTGGCCTTTATGGCGCAGAACATGGTGCTGATGATGCAGGCGATTGGTCTGGGCGGTCTCTACTACAACGGGTTCAACCGATGGAGCGCGATGGGCGCGTTTTCGGCAGAGGGAATCAAAGGACTCGGTTTCCAGTTCGTCAAAGACGAGCGCTGGCCGGTGCCCAATCCGGTCGGCATCGAAGGCGTTTACGAGGCGCTTTGCCCACCATTCCAACCAGACATGCGGACTGCTGTCGAGACGTTTGTGCAGCGGAAGTTCGGGCCGGGCGGCGCCTACGATCCGGAGATCGCCGGCCCGTGGAAAGACAGCTCAGCGATCAAACGAACGGTCACACCGAACGATGACGAGTTCGTGGATTGTCTGACTTCGATCGCTCAGTACGTGTATGAAAAACACGGAAAGTTCCCGGGCACGTTCAACACGATCGTGTTTCCGGGGATTGTCCAGGCTCAGCACCTGGATACCGGCTTCTACGATACCCATTATCAACCGGGCGCGTATTTGCAGACTCATGCCGAGCACATGGAGAAGTGGCATGGCTAGCGTTTGCGGTAGGTGACGGTCAGGTTCTGAGCGGGTCTGTAGACCAGAACTCCAATCAGGGGCAGCGAGCAACCGGGTCTCGCCTCCTGATAGTCGATGCTGGCAACTTCCCAGCCGTCTGACTCGAACTCGGCTCGCTCGCGGTCAAACGCCTGCTGGTTGTTGGCGGGATAGATCCGGGTAATGGTTTCATCCACGTGCAGGTCCCTTCGTTGTCAGGTCACACTAATTTTCATAACGATTGAATGTCCTGATTGACTGGGCAGCTCCGCTTGCACTGAGCCTGCCGAACGTGTCTGCCCCTGGTTGAGTTCCGGAACAGCTAGCCAGGGCGACACGGAGGTCGCCAGTCTACCGATCAACGCGAATGAGATCGGGCCTGGTCATCCAGGAAGGTGAGTACGATACGCTCGACGTCTTCGGTGGCGAGTGCGTCGGTGCTCTCGGGTTCCGGTGAGTACAGATGCACGTGGTGAGCCATGCCGTCAGACGTCCAGCGGATCTCGCGGATATCTTCCGGGTCGTCAACGTTGACCGGAACGTCCTGCACGGTTGCAACTTGCTCCATGTACCCGGGCGGTTCGGGATCATCGGTCGGATACTGGCTGACTTCCAGCGACGCTGTTCCCTGATCGGTCGATCTAAAGACAAGCACGCGGATGCCGGACTCCACCCAGTTGTCGTCGAGCAGATAGTCATCTCCGATGGCTTCCGGAAGCGGCGCGTCTTCGAAATCCTCGGCAGACGATTCCGCGTCTGTCACCCACTCGGTAGCCTGCTCCGGCGATGCCTGCTGGAATGGACGGGGAATGGCATCGACAAACTGGCCAAGCCCGGACCAGAGCAGTAATGCTGCGAGCAGGAAGGTGCCGCCGACAGCGGTCAGGCTGGCGGCCTGTGCCCAGCCTCGGTGGGGGCGGTCTGTGGTCCGATCCGCTTCCTGATAGAGGCGCACAAGCAGGTCATGGCGACCAGCCTGGCTGGGCTCAGGAATAGTCTCCCGAAGCAGTTGGGCCGTCTCTCGGGTGCCGGCAAGGTATTCCTGACAGGTCGGGCAATCCGGGACGTGTGCCTCGAGCTGTTTCATCCGACCCTCGGGCAGGTCCTCTTCGGTGAACGCGATGAGTTCGTGAGGGGCCACATCGCAGGTGTGCTTCATTGATCTGCTCCATCGAGTTGCTGATATAGCTCACGAAACTGCTGGTCTGCCCGGCTGACGCGTTGTCGGGCTGCGCTTGGCGTGATGCCGAGGATGCTGGCGACATCCCGGCTGGGAAATCCCCAGAGCCGGGCGAGCAACAGCGCTTCCCGGAGATTCGGGCTGAGTTGATCGAGCACGTGCTGGATCTGGTCGCGTTCGGTCGCAGTCTGCGGATCGCTGGATCGGTCCTTCGATTTTGGATTGAAGCCGAAGTCTTCCTTGAGCTTGTCGATCGAGAAGTACTGTCGGATCTTTGCCTTGCGCCGGTTTGAGCGGAGCTCGTTCTGCGCAATCCGGAAGAGCCATCCGGCGAAGCGCTGGCCATCCTGCAGTGTTCTGATCTTCCGGTAGGCGATCACCATCGTCTCCTGGGCCAGATCTTCGGCCAGTTCCCGGTCTCCGGTCTGGCGCATCAGATAGCCGAATATCGAGTCATAGTAGCGCTCGGCCAGCTTCGTGAAGGCATGGTCTGATCCGCCGGTTGCCGCGGCAAGCAGATCTTCCTCGGTTTCCAGCCCGCGTTTGGACCAGAATCTATCCGGATGGATCAGTTCAGACACGTGCTCAGTCATACCTGTTCCGTTAACGTTGTAAGGTGTGCGTATTGTGACATGGAACTGGTGGTCGGATGGGCGTAGGGTCCCACGCCCCTGTGGGACCGTGTGTTGGCGGGTGTGCACGGGCCGACAGGGGCGTCGGCCCCTACATGTTAATGTGCCGGTGTCACATTTCTGGTCGGGTACGACGTTAACGATTAACGCGCACGAATCGGAAACAGGTTGGGGCGGCGTTATGGCTGGGCCGCAGGACCGGCAAACCGAATACACCAAGTGGGCGGCGAGCCGGCCGGGTGTTCCAGGTACTCAGTCAGCCCGACGGTATTTCAGGGATCCGCTGCAACGTCCGGTTCTGACGTTCCTGGGCATTCTCGCCTTCGCGATTGTGCTCGGTGGTGGAGCGTACGCGATGTTCGGGGCCGGGGGGCCGGCGCTATCCGCGGATCATGAAGCGGTAGTCGACACGCTCGATCTCGATGGCGGAATCTGCTGTATCGAGTATGCCGAGATTGACGGAAGCGAATACCTCTTCGTCACCGTGCTTGATTCAGCGGGCTTCTGGCGGGATTCCCGGCCACCGGATGTCTCGCTTCGGGTGATCGCTATTCGGGGTGGCGAGATGGACGAGATCGCCTCGATCGATGCGCCGATCGACAGCATGCTTCCGCGGTCGACGGCGATGATCGACTCGACGCTGTTTATTCCGCTCGGTGTTTCGCAACTCGACGAGCGAGGTATCTGGGCGGTTGATGTGCGTGATCCGTCGCGACCGGAGGAGATCGGGCTCGAGCGCACCGAGGGGTTCGTCACGAGTGCCGCAACCGACGGTGTAGAAACGCTGATCACGCACGCTGCCGGCGAGTTTGCGTTCTATGAGACGAGCGATCCCCGGGCACTCGAACTGCTGGCCGAGTTCAAACAGCCCGTTTCCAGCGTGGATCGAATGACGTTCGATCCGGAGGCTGGTCGGTTGTACGAGTATGCGGTTCGATCCAACCGGGTCAACATCGCGGATGTATCCGATCTGGAGTCGATCGAGCCGCTCGGGCGACATCAGAACGAATACCGGAGGACGAGTTCACAGCATCGAGTTGCTGAGGAGATCGAAGATTCAGGCGATCGCCTGGATCAAACGGCTCCGACCGAGCAGTTTCTCGATTTCGCGGTCTCCGGGGACGTGATGTACGTTGCCGCGAGTGATCTTGGTATTGAGGTCGTCGATGCGTCGGATCCTGCTGAACCGAAGCTGATTGGTCGAATCGCACCGGGTGACCGAACCGTTCGCACAATAATTGCGGGTAATGTATTGCATGCCCTGACAGTTGATGAACACAGCCGGGAACGCCTCGAATACGAGGTTCACACGTTTGACGTCATTGACCCGGGTGAGTTGGAGTATGTCAAGACAGTAGACGGAATTCGCGCGGCACCCGGCCGCCAGGCTGTGGAAGCCGGTGGAGGATACCTCTTCCTGGGACTGAACGACACGATTGCCATGATCGCCCCCGATAGCTAGTGGAGGTTCCTATGCCGTTTGGAATTGGTGGACATAACCAGGCGCAAATGCGATCCGAGTATCACCATCACAAGTTCAGGATGAAGCAACATCAGGAGGAACTCGATAAGCACCACAACGTTGCTCAAGCCGAAGCGGAAGGTGAAGCGCACCGTTCGCCGTTTGTTATTCGGGTGCTGAGGCGCTTGTTCGGGCGGTTTTGAGCGTGCAGGA
>SLMJ01000085.1 GCA_007133615.1 Thermomicrobiaceae bacterium
AGGGTGCTGACTGAGCAATCGGCATTTGCGTTCCTGGCTTGTCGTCGTAGGATAGACGCATGAATGACCAGATTCCCGCCTGGGCAGGTGAATCCTTCTCACTTCAGTACGCCACTCTGAATGACACGACGATCCCGTATCTGGTCGGCGGAGACGGTCCGGATCTGCTGATGATCCACGGGCTGTCCGCGTCACTTGACTGGTGGCAGCACAACGCACCCGCACTCGCCTCCAGGTTTCGGGTTCATCTGGTCGATCTGCCTGGCTTCGGCCGCCTTGGTCATCTCAACCAGACTCACGACATTCAGGAATATGCGGACTGGCTCCTGGCGTTCATGGACTCGATCGATCTCCGCCGCCCACACCTGGTCGGGCTCTCAATGGGCGGTGATATCGCGGTCCGTGTCGCTGCCCGCTACCCGGACAGAGTTGGCAGGCTGGTCCTCGCCACGCCCGCAGCGATTCTGCCCGGGGGCTCCATGTTCGCCTGGGCAATAACCGGAATCCGGGTGCTGACCGAGATACCCGCTTCACTCATCCCTTTGGCAATCCGGGATGGGCGCTGGGTCGACCTGCAGACCCTCTGGCGCACCAGCCGGAATCTGATCACCAGAGACGTTCGCGATTTGATGCCGGACGTCCAGGCAGAAACGCTGATTCTGGCGAGCAACAACGACCCGGTGATCCCACCCTGGCTGGCAGAGTCCTTTGCTGATTCCATCCCGAACAGCAGGCTCGCGGTCTTTCCCGGTGCCGGTCACCTCGTCATGCTGTCCCAACCGGATCAGTTCAACCAGCAGGTAATCTCGTTTCTGCTGGAAGACGATCAGGAATCCGCCGGTCTCCCCAGCGCCACGAGAAAATCGCCCGACTGCACTGGCAGACAGGTCATGAAAAACACCACCTGACCATCTTCCGGTGCCGTGAACTCCGAGAGCACGTCGCCGAACTGATCGGTCAACACCCCGATTCGATCTCCCGCTCGCACCTGCTGATCAAGCGAGACCTCGGGTCGCCAGAGACCATCCTTATCCGCATCGACACCGGCGACCGGCTCGAATCTGACCGGTGAAGTCGGCTGCACCGGCTCATCCAGACACCCGATCGCCCGCAGGCTATTGATCAGCCCGTCAAAGACAGCGTTCTCATCCTCGGTGTTGAGCAGACCGTTGCCACCGACTTCAACAAGCACAGACGCGACGCCCGCCCGAACCGCGGCAGCCGTCAGGCATTCGTTGTCGACCGGTGGCGCCGGGTACTTGCAGATCGACGGCAGGTCAAACGCCCACGCAATCGATTCTGATCGGGTTCGCAGCGTATCGTCCAGAACATCGTAGAACCCGGAAAACGGGCTGAGTGACTCGAAAATGTCACCGCTATGAAGATCGATCAATGCGTCTGCCGGGCGAACCACCGCATCGAAGAGTCGACACGCCAGCACCTCGCTGAAGCTCCCGTCCGGATTCCCGGGGAACACCCGGTTCAGGTTCTTGCCGTCATCCGGGGTGACAAAGGCAGTCCGCCCCCAGAAAGCAGTCTGATTGACAACCGGCACAATGACTATGCTGCCTGAAAGCGCGGCCGGATCAATCTCCCGGGAGAGCCGGATCGCCGCCGCAGGCCCCGGATACTCTCCACCGTGAACTCCAGCAACAACTGCCAGCTTCGGACCATCACCCGCTCCCCGGACAACCACGCACGGTATCTCGATATCCTGAAGCGCCGAATCCGGAAAACGCAGCACTGTCCGCTCTGATGTTCCCGGGTCGATCGAATTTACCAGTTCCCATGGCATCTGCTGACTCAACGACGTTCCCTTCCCGCGTGGATCTCATTCCGCTTCCGCAGGAATCGTAGCCGCTGAGCCGGGGGAAGGGGTAATTTCGATGCTGTTTTCACCGGCTACCCGGCTGGAAACCGGCGAAAGATCAAACACCGGGCGATAGGCGTCATGACCAGTCCCGTAACGGCGCGTCATCTCGTCCGCATACCAGGCCGCCTGAGCCGGATCGATCAACCAGCGAACTCCAAGATAGTCGGCAGTCTTGACCGGCCCCAGGACGGCATGGGCTATCTCTTCTCCGGTGAAATCGGGACCGCACGGGATCAAGGCTATCCGGGTGAACTGCTCCAGCGTGGAAGCGCGAACCTGTCCACGGATTACCCGATAATTTGGCGGAGCCAGATCAATAAGCGTCGTAAACGGAGTAAGTTCGGCGCGGGTGTACGCCGCAAAGGTTGCACTGTCGACCTCAGACGGTATCTCGAAGGCCACATCATGCGGTAGGACGCCTGGAACCGGTTCGAGGACCGCCAGTCCAGCCGCTGCGGTGATCCCGGTGCGAACAGCCTGCAAGACCGATTGCTGACGATTCGCCAGTCCACCCCCACCCTGAAGCCGGCGCAGTTGTCGGATTGCTCCAGGCACCGGGGCCGCGGCAGAGCTCAGAGCGCGTAGTCGATCGTACAGCCCCATGCTTCGCGACGACCTCGGATCGAACAACAGTAGCGCGCCAGCCTGGTCCGATTCAGCGGGGCAATGAAGCCCGAAAAGCATGACGCTACCATCGAACGCGTCTGGCCAGTTTGCCATCGGGTCCGGAAGCGTGTCGGCGCAGTCAATTACCGCAACAGGAGACGGGTCAGATGGTACCGGCTCAAACCCTCGAGTCGGCTGCCTCCAGTCCACATCCGCAGGTTCCCGGATATCAAAAGACTGTGCGGCTCCCGCGCGGTCAAGCGTGTGCGCCAGCTCCCGCGTGGCACAGACGGGAAGCCGAACGGTTGTCTCTGGACCGATATCCAGCGCCTGCATCAGCATCAGCCGAGCTTTCCGGACACTGCTCGCAATCAGTACCGGGCAGCCGCCAAGCGCGGCGGACCATGCACCCTCTGCGTCATCGTCCAGTTCGGCACTTCCGTCTGGATCCTGAAGTAACTCGGCCAGAGTCGGACTTTGCGGATAATCTGCTCCCCGAACCGGAGAGCCACTCACACCGGGTGCTCAGAAACCGCCAACCCAGCGATCTCTCCATTCGTGACTGCTCAACATAGTCAGCCTGCTCTCGGTTATCGTGATCTACTGGACATTGCTACCATTTGATTACAAGCATCATAACCCTGAGCTGTTACTGGTGTACCAATTGCGACACGAGCGGAGGTGAGCGTTGCAACCCGACGCGGGATAAACCGTCTCACTCGACGCAGGTCACGACCCGCAAACATGCACTACAAGGAGGAATCCATGGCTCTGGATCCACCAGCGCTTCTCCCACCGGATGATCTTCAGGTCGAACGCAGCGACACCGGACAGACGCTCTCAATCGTTCGCTGCCAGCTCGTCGGGCATAACGTTGCTCAGGATGGGAAGGCGGATCCGATCGATATCGACGACCAGCACTTTGTCTACGTCTATCAGCATGGCGACGCGTTCTTCGTTGTCCGCGGGCTGAACCCGGAAATGATGAACGGTGAGCAGATTTCAGCTTCGGAAGCCGACAAGCTTCTGGCGAAAGTTCCATACCGGGTGACCTGATCAGAACCATCATCTACCAGAATCCAGCCATCGAAAGGCCAGTCGCCTGTCGCCGTCCGAGCACAGACAGACTTTCATCATGCGAGATCGTTTCGTAAGCTAGGGGAACGATGCGCGAACGGTTCGCCTGACTTAACGTCCTGTGTACCGAACACAGATGGGACCCTGGTCGATGAGTTGCGTCGCCTTACTTCATATCACCTGATGTCTCCAGAACGGGCGGTCTGCCCGTAGACAGCCGGAGGTGACGCGGTGACGGAGAAAAAACCGCTCATCTCGATGTCCGTCATGCGCTGGGGAATAGTCGTTGCTGCCACGCTCGTCCTGGCGGTAGCGGCCGGTGGCCGGTTTCTCATCGGTATCGTCTTTGACCAGGTCCGCGATAGCTTCGAGATCACCCACGGCACGCTCGGGCTCGTCGTAACGCTCAACGTTCTGGTTGTCGGCGTCAGTCAACCGCTGGTCGGCTGGCTGGTAGACAAGGTCCCGGCTCGCTACGTCACCGGTGGCGGGATGGCACTTGTCGGCATTGGCCTCGTTCTTACCGGCGTTTCAGAAACACTCTATGCGCTTTTCTTCGGCTACGGTCTTGTCGTGGCACTCGGACTGGCTGCGGTCTCGCCAGTCGCTGTCACTCCGGTCGTTTCCGGCTGGTTCCAGAAAAAACGGGCAACCGCGCTCTCCATCGTCAATGCCGGTGGATCCGTCGGCCAGTTGGCGATAGTTCCCGCATTGACGATTACCGTCGGCGCGATCGGCTGGCAGAGCTCATACATCTACCTGGGCATCGGCCTGGCCATCATCGGCGGACCGTTACTCCTGCTGCTACTTCGCGAACGAGAAGAGGCAACTGACGGAACCAGTGACGCCGGTTTCGGCTGCTCGGTCAGGGAAGCGCTCGGTTCGAAGCCGTTCTGGATGCTGGCCTGGGGATTCCTCGTTTGTGGCATCACGATGGCCTGGGTGATGACGTTCTTCGTCGACTACGCGATCACCACCGGGCTTACCCGAAACAACGCCGCCGTCGGTCTCTCGCTCATGGGAGGAATGAGCATCCTCGGCTCACTGATGATGGGCTGGTGGGCAGACAAAGCCGGCAAAATTCTCCCGCTCGCGGTCACCTACGGCTTGCGCGGGGGCGGCTTCATCGTCCTGTTCCTCTCCGGAACGAATTTCCCGGCGATGCTCCTGGCTATGACGATGATCGGGATCTCCTGGACGGCCACCGTCCCGTTGACCTCCGCCGTCAGTGCCGATATCTACGGCCGGCTCCGGCTGGGCACCATATTCGGGCTGATGTTTGCGATCATGCCGCTTGGATCAGCGCTTGGATCGGCCACCGCAGGCTTCCTGTATGACATGACCGGGTCCTACGACGTATCGCTCTGGATGAACGCATCGATCGGTATCGTGGCCGGGCTTGTCGTTTATCTCGTTCATGCGACGCCCATGTTCGATCGATTCCGCGGGCAGCCCCAGCCGCAGCAATCCCCGGCCCACGCTCACGCCGACTGATCAGGGCGTGTGCGTCACCTCGATATCAGCCAGAATCGAGACACCACTGATTTCGATCTCCGGCGCGTGATCAGGCAGATTCTGATCATGATCGGTGTGATCCTCGAAATCGCCAAGGATCGGAATACCTTCGGAGTGGACGCGCCATCCTCGAGGAACGATCACTTTCACGTCACCCAGCATGCAGAAGGCATCCACCTCGGCGCCGCGGTTGTCCAGCGTCGCGTTACGCAGATCCAGCTTGACTTCCCCGAGAATCGAGGTGAGAGATGCACTCTGGAAGCTGGTTGATTCACTGCGGACGTGTTGTTCCGTAAGAACACCGACCAGGCTCAAACGGTTGCTCCGGTCCGATTTGCCACCAAACCCGAACCCTCGAAGCACCAGGCTCAGTCCGGCCCCAATGAGAATCAGCGGAATGATCAGCTGCCAGAACGCGATATCGAGGATATCCAGCGTCTGCAGCAACAACACCGCGCCGATTGCCACCAGGATTCCGCCTCCGGTCAGCGATCGCGCTCGACCAAACATCGCAAACAAACCGAGCGCGACGATGACCAGTGGCCACCAGCCACTCAGAATGTCTCGTGCCGGAACGACATCTGCCGCGTCCAGCAGGAAAATGACCCCGGCGAGCACCAGCAGTGCCCCGATCAATGTCCGGGTGCGGTCCATCACCTACTCCTTCTGCTCACTCGCTAATCCGGTTCGTGCTTCACCTCGACAGATCCGAAGGCAACCACGCCGGTTACCATCAGATGCGGAGCGCCTGAATCCGGTTCAACAGACCGGTCAATTTTATCCTCGAACGCCCCAAATAGTGGCATTCCGCTAATGGTTACTCTCCAGCCTCGTGGAACGATAACACTTGCGCTGCCGAATGCGGCAAACACCTCGACCTGCGCACCGTCCGCAGCGAGTTGTGTGGAACGGAGATCCAGCTCAACCCCACCAAACATGGCCGTCAGCGACCCCGAAGCGAACTCCCGACCCCGGGCAACAACGCTCTGGCCGCCGAACATCGCGAAGACATTGACCCGGGCACTCGCGTCGCCGGTTGCCCGGAATCCGGACCGCAGCAGTAGAATGCCCAGCCCGATCGCGATTAGAATCAGCGGCAGGAAGAGTTCGCCCGCGGATACCGGAAGGAAGTCCAGCGAGGCGACAAGCAGAACCACGCCCACCGACGTGATAATGATTCCGCCAATGGTCGATCGGGTTGGACCAACCAGCGCAGCAAGCCCGAACGCAATGATGATCACCGGCCACCATGTGCCGATCACAGCCCCGGCATCGAGAACATCGGCAAGCTCGAGTAGAAAGAGCAGCCCGACAACCAGCAGGCCGATTCCCAGAAGAAGTCTCCCCGGATTGTTCATTGTCAGTTCCCGTCAGTCTTCATTCGTTCCGGAGTGATGACCGGTGCACCGTCAATGTGGGCGTTCTGGCTGACCATCACCGTACACAGGCAATTCTCCACGTATCTTGCGATCTTCAGCATCGAACAGGGGTGACAACGCGAACTGCTTTGTCTCAACTTCGTCTCAGCAAACAGCGTGAATTTCCCCGGCAATTGTGGGAAGATGGGCCGGACAACAGTGGCTCGCGCCTGCAGCCATTGTCCCGGAGAGTGTGAGAATCCGGGACGCGATATCCCAGGCGAGGGACAGGGGAGGGAACAGACATGCTCATGCGAATTGCGCTCGCGGCAGTGATCGCTGTCACTGCGGTGCTGGCGCCTGTCGTGCCCGGAAGTGGCCACGACGCCTCGGCCCAGCAATATGCACCCGGACCCGAGAAAGTCTACTTCTCGCCCACCGGGCAGTACCTCGAGGGAGAGTTCCTCGAATTCTGGTGGGAATATGGCGGGATGCCCGTCTTCGGTTACCCGGTGAGCCCCGAGTTCGAACAGGACGGTATGACCGTCCAGTATTTCGAACGCGCCGTTCTGGAAAAGCACCCGGATAACCCGCCAGAGTGGCAGATTCTGCTCCGGCGACTTGGCGCGGATTCGATCACCGATGAACTTCGGAACAGCGAACCGTTCGAGCGCCGTGGCGAACCGGAAGTCGGGCGCTATTTCCCCGAGACCGGTCACTCGATTCAGTTTGGCTTCCGGGATCACTGGGAGAAGTGGGGCGGAATTCGCATTTTCGGCTTCCCGATGAGCACCGAGTTCGTCGAGAACGATTTCACCGTCCAGTACTTCGAACGCGCGATCTTCGAATACCACCCGGACCACTCGCCGGAGTGGCGCATCCTGCAGCCGCTAATCGGTGCGAAAGCAGCCGATCAGGACGGCGTCGATCGCGAACCTCGGGCACACGATGGCGAAACACCGGAGTACCATCCCAACCTCTGGCGACAACCACCACCGAAGACGATATATCTGACGTTCGACGATGGTCCACACGGAACCTGGACCCCGCAGATTCTCGATCTGCTCGGCCAATACGATGCCAGGGCGACATTCTTCGTCCTCGGAAGCGCGGCCAACTCCCATCCCGGCCTGATACGGCGCATGCAGCGCGAGGGACATACGATCGCAAATCACAGCTACAACCACGCCTCGATGGCCGGTATGTCCTACTCCCAGTTCCAGTGGCAGATCAGGGCGACCGAGAATGCAATTCGAAATGCCGGAGGGCAACCGGCACCATGCCTCCGCCCACCCTACGGAGCCATGGACGGCAACACGCGCTCATTTGCGAGATCCATGGGCTATGACATCGTCATGTGGGATATCGACCCACAGGACTGGCGACAACCCGGAGCCGGAACGATCGCCAATCATGTCGTGAACCGGGCCAGGGACGGCAGTATCGTCCTGTTGCACGACGGTGGAAGCTCCCGAGCGCAGACCGTCAGCGCAACGGCGCAGATCCTCTCCCGGCTGGATGCGCAGGGATATCAGTTCGGTGCGCTCTGCCAGTAAGCTAGTTTCGATATACCGTTGGACGCCGCCAGCCACCCAACGCGCGCTCCAGGTGTAACGCCGCCTGGAGCGCCAGCCTGTCGTGCCAGGGATGGGCGACGATCTGCAGGCCGATCGGCAGTCCTTCGCTGCAGGTCCCGCACCGAACAACTGCGGCAGGCCAGCCGGTCAGGCTGAACGGAACGGTGTAAAGCTCCGCCGCATCCGTATAACCGTGCAACGGAGCCGGGCCCGAGTTGACCGGCCGCAGGATCAGATCGAACTCCTGAAACCACTCCAGCGAGCGGTTCCTGAACTCATCCCAGTGAGCCAGCACCTGATAAAGCTCAGTCGCTGACATCTCCCCGCCATACGACCGCCAGATCTCGCGAGTAAGAGACAGGCCTTCATCAGGCAACTCGGCGCTATCGACACTCGCGCCCGCAGCCTGGAGAACCTCGGACGCTTCTGCCAGTGCTTCGAGGGTCTCCGGTGTCGGAGCGACCTCGCCGTTGGTAAGCTGGATCGCGACGCGCAACCCGTCGAGTTCGCTGAACGGTAAATCCATCGGCACGATCGAGGCATCGACTCCATCCGGCCCGCGCAGAACGTCGAGCATTGCGATCAGATCCTCGATACTCCTCGCCATCGGTCCGACTTGCGTCCGGGGATCTCGAAGGGCACCGAACTGTCCAATATCATCCAGGGCGCCGGTCGTCGGAATCAGTCCGGCCGTCGGCTTGATCGTGGCGATCCCGCAGAAATGCGCCGGGTACCGGAGGCTCCCGCCGGAATCACTTCCTAACCCGAACGCAGACATTCCACTGGCGACTGCGGCTGCTTCGCCACCGCTGCTTCCGCCCGGGGTCCGGGCAAGGTCATAGGGGTTATTCGTCCGCCCGTAGACCGGATTATCTGTCTCAAGACCACCTCCCCATGGCGGGCAATTCGTCTTGCCGAGCAGGATCGCCCCGGCGGCTTTCATTCGACGGACGACGGTCGCATCACACGCCGGGATCGCTCTCTGACGTTCCGGAACCCCGATTGCGGTCACAATCCCGGCGGTTTCGAGATTGTCCTTCGCAGTGAATGGCACACCGCCGAATAGCCCAACGTCCACGTTTTGCGAAACCTGCCGATCGATCTCGTCCGCCTGTTCGAGCGCGCGCTCGGCGTCGAGTTGAACGATTGCATTGACAGACCGATTGACGCGCTCGATCAATTGAAGGTGCGACAATACCAGTTCACGGCACGAGCTCTCCCGTTGTTTTATGAGGCGAGCCTGCTCCAGCGCCGGCAGTTCGGTAATGTCCACTGAATCCGATCCAATCCCTGTATGATGTGTGCAGATCATACTCCAGCGTACGCGCCAGCGAATCAGAGAGGCATCGCGATGGATGACCAGCAACCCAGAAAACCATTTGATCCACGTCCCTATCTGCGAACGATCACCACCGACGGCCAGCAGACCGAGTATCTCGATGTCCGCTGGCGACTCGCCTGGCTGCGCACAGAGCACCCGGCTGCCCGGATCACCACGGAGCACGTCCGGCTGGATGATGATTCTGCCGTCTTCCGGGCAATGGTTCAGATCCCGGGCGGCGGTTGCGCGACCGGTTACGGGAGTGAGACCCGTGACGACTGGGACGATTTCATCGAAAAAGCCGAAACCAAAGCAATCGGCCGGGCGCTGGCCGCGCTTGGCTACGGTACGCAGTTCGCCATCGACTTCGAATCAGATGCCCAGCCAGCCGAACGAAGTAGCGAGCAGGGTCGGGAAGAGCGCCGCTCGCGTGGGCGAAAACGAGGTTCCGGAGAGTCCGGCCAGGCAGAGGCATCGCCATCGCGCCAGTCCCAGCCACTGCCAGGCAGCCGGGAAGAGTGGGACGAGTTCTGGCGTTGGGCACGATTGCTCGGCTATCAGAATCGACAGCAACTCGAAGAGCTGTTCGAGCATTCGCTGGACGGAATGACCCCGCGTGAAGTGCGCGAGGAGTTGAACGATTACCTCGAGCGGAATAACCTGACGCCCGAAGCGGATTCTGAAACCGCTCGGGAAGACTGATCATTACGGGAAGGGATCAAGGATGCGGGTGCTGATTTCAGCCGACATGGAAGGCACGGCGGGCATTGCGGTCTGGCAGCAGGTCATTCCGCCGGACCTCGCGGACAAAGGCGCGCCACCGGAGTATGAATCGTCTCGCCGGCTCATGACCGAAGAGGTCAACGCCGCCATCCGCGGAGCGAAAGCGGCCGGCGCAACAGAAGTCATCGTCAACGACTCGCACGACGGCATGCGGAACATCATCCCGGCCGAGCTCGATCCGGATGCCTGGCTGATTACCGGCAATCAGAAGCCGCTGGTGATGGTCTGCGACGTCGACCAGGACATCGACGCGCTCGTCTTTACCGGTTACCACGCCCGGGCCGGCACACAGAATGGGGTTCTGGCGCACTCCTTCACCGGCTGGATAATGGACATGTGGATTGGCAATATCCAGGTCGGCGAGCATGGAATGAACGCGGCGACCGCCGGTCACTGGAATGTCCCGCTCGTGGCCGTCACTGGAGACGAAGCGGCGGTCCGGCAGACAAAGGAGCTCGTCGGCGATGATTGCGCCGGTGCAATCGTCAAGTATGGTCGCGGTCGACACTCCGCGAAGCACATGCACCCGCAGAAGGCGTGCGAATTGATCGAATCAACGGTGAAAGACGGGGTCGCTCGCACGAGTCAGCTCAAACCGTTCAAACCATCGTTCCCGGCCACCGTCACCGTCCGCGTCGACACCGCGGATCGTGCCGACAAGATGGCCAAAGTACCCGGCACCAGCAGGCCCGACGGCGATACCGTCAGCTACGAAGCCCGCGACGGCAAGCACCTCATGGAGCATTTCCTGGCGATGATGGGGTGTGCGGGGTAAGAACCGCATCATCACAAGTAGATGAAAATACTCTCCCCTCTCCCAGAATTGGGCGAGGGGCCGGGGGTGAGGGCAGTTACCGGGCCGACCGGGGGAGCCTGTCTCATAACTGGAATCTGGTAGACCGGCCACCTCCGTGTGGCCCAGTCCGACAGGCGATCCGGTGGGCAGGGGCAGACGGAGCTGGCCAATCTACCGGTAGATTCTGAATTGTGAGACAGGCTCGGGGCGTCGGCCCCTACTTGATGCTTTCGAGCACGTCCTGATCCGTCGCCGAAATCAACGTCA
>SLMJ01000223.1 GCA_007133615.1 Thermomicrobiaceae bacterium
CTCTACCTGGCCACCGGCCACGGTCCCGCCGGGCTCTCGCTCGGGGCACATTCCGGAGCGATGGTCGCTGATCTCATTCTCGGAAACGACGTTCCAATCGACCTGAGCCCGTACCGGCTGGATCGGTTCACGTAGTCGACTAATCAAGCCCGAACCCGTGCGGCAGCAGTTCTCGCGCTGTCATTGACTCGAGTCCGTCTTCACTCTGGAACAAAACCAGCGCGTCCGGATTGAACTCGTAGATCACCTGCCGGCAGGCTCCGCAGGGTGATGCCGGCACGCCTGATGCCGTCTGCACCGCAATCGCCCGAATCCGCACATTCGCCGCCCCCTTCCCGGCTACTGCTGAGAAAATCGCCGCCCGCTCGGCACAGATCGTCAGACCGTAGGACGCGTTCTCCACGTTGCATCCCCGGTACACCGTCCCGCCCTCGGTCAACACCGCCGCCCCGACGTGAAAACCGGAGTACGGGGCGTGGGCGTTGCCGGCGACGTCGCGGGCGGCCCGGAGCAGAGCCTGCTGGTCTGTATCGGTAAGAGGTTGATGGAACATTCGGCAAAACTTTCTGCGGAAGGCTTTCGCTCAAGAAACCGTCGACGTTGCTGATGCTTTCGATCTCTCTGGTGAGAGATCGATTCGAAGCTGCTGCATTAGTAGCTCGAGGTCGTCAGGTGACATCCGGTGTTGCAGGAGTTCGATGAGATCTTCCTGCCGCGATTGTCCCATGACCATCCGATATGCCGCGAGCGACGCATGCAGGCGTCGCATGTGTGGAATCTCCCGGCTCAGTGGCAGGAACGGAAGGATCCGTTCGATTCGGGCCGACCCCTCATACACCCAGAACGGCGAGATGTCCCGATGTTTTGGGTCGTGGATCGACGCGGCTGCCTCATCGAACATCGACGACCAGGGATCACGGACGCCGTTTCGGAAGGCGGTATCGCGATGACGCTCGGCGAGGTTCTTCCGCACCGCGTGTCCTTTATATCGGTGTACCCGACCTTCCCGTTGCTCCAGATCGACCGGGTTCGCGGGAAGATTCCAGTGAACCACTGCGTGGCAGTACTGATGAAAGTCCAGTCCTTCCTGTCCCACCGATGTCGTCGCCAGCACGAACGGCCAGAACGGGGAGTTGAATGCGGACCTGACCGTGCTCTCATGAAGCAGGTGGCGCTGATCCTCGGAACTTGTGGT
Organism: Thermomicrobiaceae bacterium; assembly: GCA_007133615.1. Taxonomy (GTDB): domain Bacteria; phylum Chloroflexota; class Chloroflexia; order Thermomicrobiales; family Thermomicrobiaceae; genus SLMJ01. The sequence goes on from SLMJ01000223.1 coordinate 1,196, forward strand.
CCCGAACCGTAGGGCAAATCGCACGCGGATGTTGTGTGATTCGAACTGAATGCGTTGGTCATTGACCCTGACCTGTTCGGCACGATAGTTTGACGCCCGGATTGTCACAGCATCGTGGACTGCGTTGCCGATTTCACGGGCCGCCCGGGCACTTTCCTGACCCACGAGTCCGAGCCATTCGGGAAGGACGTGCAGGTACTCGTCCAGGACGGCCTGCAGGTTCCCGGCCACTCCGGTTGCCGCCGCGCTTTGCCAGTACGCAAGATCCGAAGGCGTCTTTGTTCCTCGCACCAGGGCGGTAATAGTCGGCAAATTGAAGAGCGTGCGGAACCCCCAGGCGATACGCAGCGCTGCATCCCGGAAGTCGTGTCGAAGGAACGCCTGTTCAGTGTCATCGCCGTCATTCAATCTGCGAACGAGTCCGCGTATCGCGCAGTTTCCAGGGCCGCCGAGGCCGAGCAGCGCTGTCCGTTCGGCGAGATCAGCCGGAACACGACCGAGCTCGATTCCGTGGTTGATGACGCTGGTCGCCAGCGCTAGGTGATGCGTCCACGCCCCGGGGTCGTGGTCTTCTTCCGTCTCCGAACGTTCCGGGCTGCGGACAATTTCGGAACTTGAAAGCCAGGCACTGGTCTCGCTTCCTGTAACGTCTGTTGAGTCGAGCAAAAGCGGCGCGGCCCAGTACCATCGCTCATCACCACCTGAGCTGGTTCCGTAGTGCTGGATGATTGGACGCAACGCTTCCTGAACCCTGCGCGTTGCCTCTTCGAGCACCTCGTCAGCAGACGGCTCGGTTCCTCCGGTAGAAACCCCGGTCTCAATCAACTCCCTGGCGATTTCCAGCGGATCTGTTAGTTGAGATAGCGTCGTAGAAGGGTAAACGAACGAGAACGTCGACATTGCCTGTGGCTGATTTTCGGCATCGCTCCGAACGACCAGACGTCCGGAGTTGTTTCGTCGATACTCCGTTGAATTCTCAGCATCTGCGTCTTCACTCAGCATCATGTTGCGCTCGGCGTCGTAGCTCAGGATCGCGGAGATCGCATCAGGAACGACGTTCCAGCTCGAGAAGATCAATCGCTTCGTCATGTTGCCGAGCTCGGGATCAGACCAGATCGAATCACTGCGATAGTAGGGCAGTGACGGGGGGATCCAGGGGAGTTGCCAGGCTCCCTTCGAGACCAGCTCTTCGACCAACCCACGAACCCGCGCGTTACCAGGATTGACCAGACCATAATGCTCCATGTCAGAACGGGGAAGTTGTGGTGTTTCCGCGATCAACGGCGCTATCTGAGAGCTTCGCTCCGGTATCTCCGCGGCCTTCTTGAGTTCTCGTTTCAACTTGTAATGGCTCATGAAGTTGGCCAGGTAGGGAGAGGACTTCCAGTACTCAGTAGCATCGCCTGCCTCGAGACTGCGGCTCAGGTTATCCACCGCTCGATAGTCGATCAGGTCCTGAGCGTCTACTCGTGTTCCGTTGAGCTGGCGTTCAATGAGCATTCCATTGCGATCGCTGGTCGTTGCAAGCCGCTCGGTGCGAGACATGTACTTGCGGAGCCGGACTTCGATGCGTGATTTCAGGCTCAGAATTTCATCGAGAGCACCTCGGTCGGCGGTGA
>SLMJ01000191.1 GCA_007133615.1 Thermomicrobiaceae bacterium
CGGAACGCATCGATCGCGATGTCGATATCCTGCTCGCTGTGAACGCTACTGATCAGTCCACCGCCGTGGAACAGGTCAACACCGTTGAGCAGCATGCCCTGATAGAGCGCATTGTCATACTTGGCTTCTGATCCCGACTTCAGTTTGACGGGGTCAACACCTTTCGGGATGTGCAGGTCCCCGCCGGTCTGGTTCTCACAGGATTCGCCAAGAATGACGTGGAAGACGGAGCTCTCTCCCCAGCAGAAGCCGGGGATGTTCTCATCGACCAGCACCTTGTTGAAGCCGCTGCGGAGCCGGGCTCCCATTGTGTCAGCATGCTGCTGAACACGTGGATTGGCGGCCATCTGCAAACAGGTTGCGCCGGCTACTGCGGACAGTGGGTTCGCGTTGTAGGTGCCGGGATGGGTGACCTTCTTTTCGGCATTCCAGCCGGGCTCATCCTTGAACGCGAGCAGGTCCATGATTTCGGCCCGACCACCAACCGCGCCGCCGGGAAGGCCGCCAGCAACGATCTTTGCCATCGTGGTCATGTCCGGCGTGACATTTTCGGACTCCTGTTTGCCGCCGGGCGCCCAACGGAAGCCGGTGATGACCTCATCGAAGATCAGCACGGTGTTGTGCTTCTCGGTGAGTTCACGCAACTGCTTCAGGAACCCGTCCGGAACAGGGATTGATGCCCAGGACGCGCCACTCGGTTCCAGAATGACGGCGGCGATGTCGCCTTTGGCAAGGGCCTGTTCAACGAACTCGATGTCATTGACGGGTGCGACGACCATCGTATCGACGACGCCCTGTGGAATCCCCGGAACCTTGCGGTTGAACGGAGCCTGCTCGCCGACCATCGCGTAGTCGTGCCAACCGTGGAAGTGTCCCTGGAACTTCAGGACCTTGTCTCGGCCGGTGTATGCCCGGGCGAGGCGCATCGCCATCAGCGTTGCCTCGGTTCCCGATGATGTGAATTCGACCCGGTCGACGGACGGGACGATTCGCTTGATGTGCTCGCCCCACTCGATTTCCAGTTCGTGGCCCGCGCCGAAGTGCGTTCCGCGGGTCATCTGCTGATTCACGGCTTCAACGATCTCGCCATGCCCGTGGCCGAACAACAGGGCGCCGTGTCCCATAACGAAGTCGACCAGCTCGTGGCCGTCTGCGTCCCACTTTCGGGAACCTGCGGCGTTTTCAATGTACAGCGGGAACGGCTTCATGTAGCGAACATCGTGCGTCACCCCGCCGGCGATCGCCTCGACCGCACGGCGATACTGTGTCTCCGATGTCTTGAACGCCTCGGAAAATTCCTGTTCGATCGTGCGATCCGTTGCCATAGACGTGGTTCCTCCTTTGATCTTCGCTTCACCCGACCTGGTATCCCGGGTTATACGAGCAAAAGCGCGACTGCCCGCTGACCTGGCGAGCCTGTATCCTTGCCAGCAAGTATAACGCTGTTCCGGGAAATGCGGGACCGGTTCAGCCTTTGTTGACACCAGTATGGGCTGGTGTAGTGTTGACCGGTGAATCGTTGACGTGTGATTCCGAGTCAATGAGTGGGTAGGAGTACGAATGAACCTGGCTGAAATGCCGAAGTTTCCACTGGCACAGTTGCCGACCCCGCTAATGCCGGCGAGGAACCTCTCCGCCGCGCTCGGGGGACCGGAGATCCTGATCAAGCGAGATGATCTCACGGGGCTGGCGCTGGGCGGCAACAAGACGCGGAAGCTCGAGTATCTGATTGCCGATGCACAGGCGCAGGGCGCAACCCACGTGATTACGATGGGTGCAGTCCAGTCGAATCACTGCCGCCAGACCGCAGCGGCGGCGCGATTGGCTGGACTGAACTGCGTCCTGGTGATGAACGCATCATCAGATGATCCGGACATTCAGGGAAACCTGCTGCTGGATCATATTCTCGGCGCGGACACCCGGGTGATCACAGATAAGACAAAGCGCAAGGAAACGGCGCTTCATGTAGCAGAAGAGCTCAAGGAGCAGGGATACGTGCCGTATCAGATCCCGGGTGGCGGTTCGAACGCGATCGGAGCGGCATCGTATGTCGCCGCGACGTACGAGCTGATGACCCAGATAATCGAGCAGGGGGCAAGCCCGTCCCGGCTGTACACGACCTCCAGCGCATCCGGCGGGACGCATGCCGGACTGGCCCTGGGCGCGAAGCTGGCCGGCGTGCCGTATGCCGTCCATGGCGTTTCGATCGAAGGTCCGGCGGATGAACTAAAGTCGATCATTACTCCACTGGCCAATGACACCGCAGAGTACCTCGGGCTGGACATCCGGCTCGATGAGTCTGATGTCATCATTCACGACCAGTACACTGGTCCGGCGTATGGTGTGGCGACTGAAGAGTGTCTGCAGGCAATCCGGATGTGTGCGCGCACCGAGGCCTTGCTGCTCGATCCGGTCTATACCGCCAAGACGATGTCCGGAATGATCGATCATATTCGGACTGGTGAGATCGGTTCTGATGAAACGGTCGTGTTCCTGCACACCGGTGGTGCGCCGGCCGTCTTTGCCGATACCGATTCGATCATCCCGGCCATGCAGGGCTCAGGAATCCAGGAGAAGCCGTAGCAATGCTCAAGGATCCGGCGGTTCGCCGGGCGCTTGCCATTATCGGAATCATCCTGGGTCTGATCGGTTCGATCAGCGTTCTCTGGTCCGTAGCGACGGGCCAGGTCGAGTGGTGGGCGTTGATTATTCTGGTTCCAGTCATTGCTGTGATGCGAAGGCTCAAGGCGCTGGCGGAATCCCGCGGATAGTCGGAACGTACCGGTACGCATAGCAGGAGACGTAAAACGCCC
>SLMJ01000005.1 GCA_007133615.1 Thermomicrobiaceae bacterium
CGGGAGTCGTGCTTCGAAGAGGGTGGGCACCTCGGTGTTGTTAGTGATCCGGACGTCAGCATCCTGGTGCGGACTAAGGACAACGACCCTCACACCTTGTTGGGCGCTGGCTCTGGCAAGGCGGGCAACCGAATGGTTGACCCCCCCATCTGGTGCTGTCGACATCAAGGGGGAGTGCCAGATGATCAAGGGGCGAGTTCTTGGCTTGAGTGACTGACGCACGAGAGCGTCCCCTTTTTCGTTAGCTAGCAGAAATTGCCGCATATCACCTGAACGGTGATTGCGACTCCTCCTCGATGTGCGAGAACCCGTGGGAAACTACGTCTCCCGATGAGGAATGGCTCTGCGCGGCCCAGAGATGGCAGTAGGGCGTAGCATGCGCCGAGATTGGTCGAGAACAGCTCGGAGGAAGGCACACAGTTCGTCCTGCGGCATGCAGCATAATGCATTGGGAGGCCTGCCGCTTGTATGATGCCACAGGTAGTAAGGTACATATCTTGAACGATCGCCGGAGCCAAACCTGGAGTGAAAGCGCGTCATGGATGCAAGAATATCACCGGATGGAATGTGGGGTTTGGCGGAAACTGCTGAACAGACGTCCATAAGTATGACCACTCGTCTTGGGCATGAGATTAATGATCTGTATGGGTGCCGCCACTCAGATGCATATTGGAACGCGGTAATCGGCCTGCCCGTGCGACAGATCGTACACGCAGCCAGTATGCATTGGTATAAGAATCACGTCACCCCATCGCTCCTGCGGTGGCAAACAGCACTGTGCCACAAGGCGGAAAAACTGTCTACTCGGATACCTACCACGACTCATGCACTTAGTGGACTATTATATAGCAATCGAGTTTCCATCTTAACAAATCTAGCCGAATGGGTCGATCCATCGGCGGTAGGTGAAAGCGGGATTCCGCCCACAGTTCTCTTTGATCGACGATCCCAGCAGTCACGGTTGAATCGTCCCAGCCTCCAATTGCTCCAAGTCAAGACTCTCTCAAGAAGGACAGGTCTTTTTCGAGGACAGTTGGCTACCCATGAGTGGTTGTCTCATTCGGTCAAGACGTTTGGGCAATGCGCCCCTGCAATTAACTCACCCGAGATTGGGACAATATTTATGCCAGATTGGACGATAAGAAATCGGGTCTTGCAGCCTCAGCGAAACGATCAACCGTTAGTCAAGTACTGCCTTCGAGCCCTTGCATACTTACTCCCCACTGCCGTCTTGGAGGGGCATCGCGATGTTGAACGAACCGCTACTAGGATTATGGGAAAGTGGCCCCCCCGAGCTCTGATTGCCCCCGGCATCAGAGAAACGTCTCGTCAACTAACAGGCATGAGTGCAGAGAACGGAACCAAGATTCACTTCATCCAGCACGGAGGCCGCTACGGAGAAACTATTGCGACTCCGAGAGAGTATTACGAACGGTCAGTGTCGGATTGTTTCGTTTCCTGGGGATGGGAAGATACTAGAGTTCTAGCGCTTCCGTCAGCAAAACTAGATCGCATCCGCAAACGCTATGGGAAGAATTATGCGGGCACTCGGGAGGACAACAAACATATTCTCTGGTGTGCCGAACAATACAGCCTAGTTGGAGATTCTCCACCCTTTGAATCTCCTGTTACCTACCGCCGTCGCCAAATGGAATTTGTGAATAGATTACCCTCAGATTTGCGACCTCTGATACATGTACGTCTAAGACCTCCGAAAGCCCAAATGGATGAATCGACTGGATATGAATGGCTTCGGACATTCAATCTTTCAACGACAGATTCATCTAAGCACATTGTAAGAGACTTCAGGCGAGCAGGGCTGGTACTAATTGATCAACCTTTCACGACGACGTTTCTCGAGGTGTTGGCACTTGAGAAACCCGTAATTGTGTATAGTCCTGAGGCAAAATACTACACTCGAAATACCGTGTCTAGCGCCTATAGGCTCTTGCATGAAGCAGGGATTGTGTGTGAGACTGTTGAAGACGTTTTTCTTGCTATGAGACAACATCTCCTTGGGTGTTGGTGGGATCACCCAGGAAGAAGGGAAGCATTACAGTTCGCGTCCCACTTATTGGCGCGGACTAGTAGATCAAAGTCTTCAGTGCGTTTCGCGGAACTGATTCGATAGAAGGGAGTGCTCAAGTCCTGCAACCTGTCGCGTCAACGGCCTGCAACAGCCCGCACGCCGCCGTCCAGGCCACTAGGTTGTCGGTTCTGCATACCCCTATTGATAGAACGTGCTATCCCTCTGGGCTTTCCATTTAACCGGAGCAACCACAAGGCCTCCGGGCAGATGCACGGTGACACCACACATGTTGTAGGTCCTAAGAACGTGTTTCATATGGGGCGTGTGATTGGTGATGTGGCGGTTGCTCGGTTGTGAGCCGGTGGTCGGTGACGATAGGGCATGGCTACCTCGACTACGCAAGGCCGTCGTTCCTACGCCACCGATCTGACCGATGCCCAGTGGAGTCTCATCGAACCGATCCTGCCCGAACCCAACCTGACCGGACGACACGAGAAACACCCTCGCCGCGAGATCATCAACGCGCTCTTCTATCTGCTGCGCACCGGCTGCGCATGGCGGATGCTGCCCCACGATCTGCCGCCGTGGCAGACGGTGTACCGCTACTTCCGTCGCTGGTCCGACGATGGCACCGTCGATGCGATCCACGACCGGTTGCGTGACCGGCTGCGTGACGTCGACGGTCGCGACCCGATGGTCTCGGCGGGGATCATCGACGCGCAGTCGGTCAAGGGCGCCGACACCGTCGGGGCCGCGTCTCGCGGCTACGA
>SLMJ01000232.1 GCA_007133615.1 Thermomicrobiaceae bacterium
AGGACGAGATGCTTCGACAGGCTCAGCATGACGTTTGCGGGGGCAGTAGTTCCATGCCCAATTACGTCATCCTGAACGAAGCGCCGCACCAAGCTCACCGCTATGGTTACGGCGAACCGTCGAGAAAGGTAACCACCGCGGCGCGCAGTTGAAGGATCTCGTCCGTTTCCATCCGAGGGTCCCGCGAGCAGGACGAGATGCTTCGACAGGCTCAGCATGACGTAGGTGGGACAAAGCGCCGCCTGGATGATGGCGTCAGAACCCCAGCCGCTTGTCGATCACATTCACCAGCGGCTCGCCAGCCAGGTACCGGTTCAGGTTGGTGCGCAGGAACTCGGTCACCTCCCGGAACGTCTGCTCGGATGTCCCACAACAGTGGGGAGTGATGATCAGGTTTGGCGCATCCCAGAGCGGGTCTTCTGAAGGCAACGGCTCGACCGCTGTTACGTCAACTGCTGCACCAGCCAGTTTCCCGCTCGTGAGCGCCTCCGATAGTGCTTCCTCGTTGATGATCCCGCCTCTGGAGATGCCGATTAAATAGGACTGATCCTTCATTTGACTGATCTGGGCTTTGCCGATCATGTCCTTTGTCTCTGGCGTGAACGGGACGGTGACAACAACGACATCAGATTCGGATAGCACCTTCGGCAACTGATCCAGTCCCCAACACGCCTCGACGTGCTTCGGGTTTTCGAGGTTTCGCGCGTCAACCGCGATCACCCGCATCTGCATCGCCTCGGCAACCCGCGCGATCGCCGATCCGATATTGCCAAGACCGACGATCCCCATCGTCCGGCCAGAAAGCCCGATCGGCGTGAACTCCAGTGGTTGCGCCCAGCGACGTTCCTGCTGCGCTCGCGAGAGATGCGGAAATCCGCGAGTCAGTGAAATCAGCATACCGATCGTGTGCTCGGAGATCGTATTGGCATGTCCACCAGTCGTGTTGGTAACGACGACGTCACTCTCGACCAGTTCCGGCACTCGCAGCACCCAGTCGACCCCGGCACTGTGCGAATGAACCCACTTCAAGTTCTTCGCCACCTTCATATGGTCGCTGTTTACATGCCCGTAGACGACCTCGGCATCGACGATGTGTTCGGACATCGCTTCCGGGGTCTTTCCGTCAACCCATTCGATCGACGGGAAGTCCTTTTTGACGTCTTCCAGGCCCTGAGGATCCCATCCGTTCGCCACTATGAGCTTCATCGCTCGGCTATTCCCTTCTGTCTTTGAAGAAACGGTATCCACGCAGATTACAGTGAAGACGTTCGGATGACAACATCTTCTCGGGACAGGAACTCTTCGGACAAGCTGATTCCGAGCCCGGGACCGTCTGGCGCGGTCACGCGACCATCAGCTACAGGCGGAAGGTTGGTCGTGACATCCTGGTACCAGCCGCCGTAGTACGCCCGCACACCTTCCTGAATCATCGCGTTGGGCGTTGCCAGGCAGAGGTGCGTTCCTGCCGTATACACCACCGGCCCGGTGCAGTCGTGCGGTGCGACCGGCCGGTGATACGTCTCCGCCAGCGCGGCGATTCGGCGCGACTCCGAGAGCCCACCAGCCCATCCGGGATCCAGCATCACGATCCGGGCGGCACCCTGTTCCAGGAGTTGTCGAAACGCGAACCTCGTTGAGAGCGTCTCGGACGCAGTCACGGGAACGCTCGTATGACGGGCCAGTTCTGCGAGTGCCTCCGGGTTGTCCATGGTGATCGGATCCTCGATCCACATCGGACGGATCTCTTCGAGCGCTTCCACAATCCGGATCGCCGACTGCAGGTTCCAGCGCGAGTGCATCTCGACGGCGATTTCCATTTCCATACCGACCGCTTCACGCACCTGCCGGAACGGCCTCAATCCCTCCTCGATTTCCCACGGGGTGATGTGCTGGCCATCGGTTGCATCCGCGAACTGATCGAACGGCCAGATCTTCATCGCGGTAATGTTCTGTTCCAGGAGCTCGTGGGCGAGTTGGCCAGCCTGGTCATTGTTCTGCCATTTGGCGAGGTCCTCATAAGGTCCCTCGTGTTCGCCAACACCCCAGCTTTCATCGAAGCTGACGCCGACGTGCTTTCCACGGTAAACGTTGTAGCCGTAGCCGGCACAGGTGTTGTAGATGCGGATGTCGTTCCGAACCGGACCACCCATGCAGGCGTAGATCGGCAGGTCGACGCTTTGCCCGAAAAGATCCCACAGAGCGATGTCCACCGCAGATAGCCCACGCGTTTCCGCACCCATCGATCGATGAATCGTTCGAGTGCTGAGCGTCCGGTAATGCTTCTCGATGGCTCGCGGATCCTGCCCCAGCAGATACGCAGCGACGGTCTCGTGAATGTAACTCGCCACCGTCTCCGGCCCGGTCTGCGTCTCCCCCAACCCGACCAGCCCGTTGTCTGTATGCAGGTGAAGCCAGAACAGATTCGGATATCGGGACGAAACGATCGTATCGATTCGAGTGATCTTCATGATGCAACTCCCGTGCGTGTGGAGGACAAATCCGAAGGGCTATCAATCCCGATTGTTTCAGGGATCGACATCCATCTACCGTTGGTTTCGGTTCCGGCCCCGTACAAAACACCGAGCCGCGTCTTCGTCACCACCCGACAATCCGAGATGAACGGTTATTCGCCACTTTTGTGGTTGCGATCTTTTCCTGTTCGAAATTGAAACCCGAAACTGCACATTAGCAGTAAAGTCCGGTGTCGTCAACGCTCCGACTCGTTCTTCAATCCTGACCGGCGTGAGTTCCTGAAGATTGATTTCAGGCGTCTGATTGGGATATTTGCACCGCCTA
>SLMJ01000317.1 GCA_007133615.1 Thermomicrobiaceae bacterium
AGAGCGGGTGATCGTCAGTTTCACGGGTTTCCGGTGTTGCAGTGCCAGCCAGCCGACGAGTGGTTCGAACAGCATGAACCGGGCGCCGAAACCGCCACCGACGGTGACTGGTTCCACCCGGACGTTCGTCTCCGGAATATTCAGGCACTGAGAAACCGCGGTCCGGACGGCGAATTGCCCCTGGGTTGCGGTCCAGATCGTCAGCCCGCCGGTCGGATCCGGAGCGGCGGTGACCGAGCGCGGCTCCATGTATCCCTGGTGTACTGAAGCGGTGGAGAAGGAATGTTCGACGGTTACCGCAGCACTGGCAAATGCTGCATCGACATCGCCCTGCTGATAGGTGACCTCGCCGCTGAGGTTGGGATGACCTTCTTCACCGGAGCGCTCCGGCCGGACGAGTGGGGCGGACTCAGCCAGCGCATCTTTTCCGGACGTAACCGCGTCTTCGGGATCGATATCGACCGATACAAGCGTGGCGGCCTCAGCGGCGATTTCCGGATCGGTTGCCAGAACGACGGCAACCGGTTCTCCGGCAAACGTGACGCGTTCTGACGCGACAAAGAAGAAGGTACGGTCTTTGGCAGCATCGTTCCGGGCGAACTCGGGCAAATCCTTGCCGGTCAGAACCTGAACGACGCCGGGCATCGACTCCGCTGCCTGGGTGTCGATCGATTTGATTCGGCCGTGGGCATACGGACTGTTCACGTACGCTGCGTGGAGCATCCCTGGCAGCTGGACATCATCGGTGTACGTCTCGTGACCGGTCAGCCGGGGCACCGAATTGGGGCGCTTCATTCGAGCGCCGACGTATCCGTGCTTCTGCGTCTCAGTTGCCATTGCGTTGTCCTCCTGATTGCCGCTTACCTGACCATCTCGCTCCGCGATGCGAATGGTAGCATCCACAGTCCAGATGACAGCTATGAGCCGGCGTGCGAGTGGTAGACCGCAAAGTATCTCCAAACACGAATTCAGGACTTGACAACACACAAATCATGCTGTTGAGTAATCGTATACTCATTCTCCCGCCTCTGACATATCCGTGGCGTAGAACGGTCGTTCCTTATATCGGACCTTCACGGGCGTCGTCTGTTTCTTCGGGAACAATCGCGTGCTCGACACCGCTTCGAGGTAGCTGAACCGGTACCGGCCTGATTTCAACATCAAAGGGGGTTCAAAATGACATCAGGGTTCACCAGGGCGGTGCTCGCGCTGCTACTGGTGATTGCGATCATGGGACTCTCGGCGACTCCCGGTTTCGCTGAACCGTCGCCGCAGTCAGGTCAGACACAGCGCTACTTCCCCTGGGTTCCGTGGGGCGAGGTAATCTCCGACCCGGGCGGATTCCCGGATTCCGGGCCGTTCTACGGCGTGGTGACAGTTCAGAATCTCGAACCCGAGCCTGTTCAGCTTATGTTCCTGCCAACCGCATCGTTTGGAGGGTTGTTTGCGACCCCGGCTCCGACGATCCAGGCTCACGCGTCCGTCTCCTACAATCTCAACTCGATATTTGTCGAGGCACCTGCCGTCTCGACCGGGCTGATCGTCCGGGCGGAAAAGACGTCCGACAAGTCACCGGCACGGATCGCAGCAGTTACCCGGTCGGTCTCGCCGTCAATTCCTGCACTCCCAACCGAGTCGACTGGCGCGCACATTACCGTTTCCGGCTATACCTCGCTCACCTATGCTGGCACGAAGTCCACACCGCGTGTAATCCCGATCGCTCAGACCAACAGCAACTGGAACACGCTCATCCGGTTGACGAACTTCGAGACCTCGGACAACGCATTCGTCACCGTGACGCTCCGGGAGCATGGCGGAGGAGACTGGACACAACTTCCCGGGATCAACCTCTCTGCCGGACAGACGCATACGCTGAACATGCGCAATCTCGTTCCGGATGGATGGATCGGGTCAGTGAACATCTCAAGTCCGTCCCTCGTTGGGGCGGTCGCTGAACGGATCAAGAACGAGACGAATATGCTTCTGGTCAACACGTCCCGATCGCAAGCGCAAAGCAGCACGACTCAGGTCGCGCCTCTGGTCTTCCGGAACTGGAATCACTGGAACACCGGGATTGCGATCGTCAACCACGGGTTCCAGCAGAACGATCTCACCGTGACCTATTTCTCCCCGGAGGGCGGGCAGGTACATCAGGACAATCTCTCACTGGGTGATCGTCAGATGGATTTCATCTATCTTCCAGCGGGAGACGGGCAACCGTTCGCCGGGTCAGCCCTGATCGAGGGTACCGAGCCGTTCACTGCCGTCGTTGATGAGGTCAAGTACTTTGGTGATGATCTCGACACCGGTCACGCGATGTCCTACACGGCGGATTACTTGCAGACCGAGCCAGGACAGGCGCTGGCGCTTCCATTGTTCCGTAAGGGGCATCCTGTAGCGGGGAGCGGCGACACCAGCGGGATCCAGATCTTCAACCTGTTTGGGCAGGCGGAAGTCGAGATCCGGCTGCTGAATACGGACGGAACGCCTGCGCTATCCGAACCGGAGATTATCCAGCTGGGCCCCCACGAAGGCTATACGTTCTATTCGCTGGATCTCGAGGATCTCCCGATCGGCTTTACTGGATCGGTGATCGTGCGGAATCGTCCGCTCGAAGATCAGAACTCGGGAATCTACGCGGTGAGTAACCTGGTCAACTACGACGTCGAGTTCGATGGATCAACCGCGTTCAACTTCCGACGTTTCGAGTCGCCCGACCTGGAGCCGATTCCGCCAGTGATCATTACGCCATAATGGCAGGTGATTTCGTCTATAACTGAAAAGATCCGAGCT
>SLMJ01000033.1 GCA_007133615.1 Thermomicrobiaceae bacterium
GCGGCGGCGGTTCGTGCAGCGGGTTACGATCGCGCGGGAGATGCGCATTACGACACCATCTCGGCCCTGCACAAGTCAATTCGGGGGTCGGATCCGCATGCATCCCTGTACTGGCTGGCACGGATGCTGGAGCGGGGAGACGATCCACTCTTCGTTGCCCGACGGCTGGTTCGCGCTGCGAGCGAGGACGTCGGTCTGGCGGATCCGCAGGCGTTGCAGGTCGCGATGTCGGCGCAGCAGGCGATGCATTTCATTGGGATGCCAGAAGGGGCGCTGGCGCTGGCGGAGGCGGCGGTCTACCTGGCGACCGCACCGAAGAGCAATGCGCTCTACGCCGCCTATGGGCAGGCGGTTCAGGATGTCCGGGATACCCGGAACGAGCCGATCCCCATCCATTTGCGAAATGCCCCAACCGAACTCATGGCCGAACTTGGGTACGGCGAGGACTACCGGTACGCGCATGACTACGAGCACGGTCTCGTGGAGCAGCAACACATGCCGGATAATCTGCGGGGGCGCAGGTACTACCTGCCGACCGACCGTGGGTATGAACAGACAATCAACGAGCGCCTTCAGCAGTGGAGACAGATCCTGCTGGATCGACGCGCACGAAACCGGGACGAGGGAGCAGAATGACCGAAGCAGCCACTGGGACGCGACCACATGACCGACCGCTTGATCAGATGCGCCCGATCGAGATCGAGGTCGGCTACGCACCGTACGCCGAAGGCTCGGCACTGATCAAGATGGGAGACACGCACGTCCTCTGCACCGCGACCGTTGAAGAGTCGACGGCTCCGTTTCTCACGGGAACTGGTCAGGGTTGGGTGACTGCCGAATATGGAATGCTGCCGCGAAGCTCGCCGGTGCGGATTCCCCGGCATCGTTCTTCAGGCTCAGGACGGACCAAGGAGATCCAGCGTCTGATCGGGCGCTCGCTCAGAGCGGCGGTTGATATGGACGCGCTTGGCGAACGCTCGGTGCTGGTTGATTGTGACGTGCTGCGCGCTGACGGTGGAACTCGGACAGCTTCGATTACCGGCGGGTACATCGCTGTGCATCTCGCGCTTCAGAAGCTGGTCGACGGTGGACTGCTCGAGTCACTGCCGATCGTGCATATGGTCGCGGCGATCAGCGCTGGCGTTGTTGAGGATCAGGTCCGTCTCGATCTGGAGTACGTTGAAGACGCTGCCGCGGCGGTGGACCTGAACGTCGTCATGACCGACGAGTTCCGGTTTGTTGAGCTGCAGGCAACAGCCGAAGATGGTGCCTATTCGCACGAACAACTCAACCAGATGCTGAGCGTTAGCGAGGCCGGAATCCGGGAACTCTTCGCGTTGCAGCGTCAATCGATTGGCTTGACGTAATCACGCCTGCTCGATGTGCTCCTTGGTCGATGGCAGGCGGCCCTCCAGCCGCTGGTCGATCATGGTGGCGGCATCCAGCGCCCGGGCGAACGCTTTGAATACGGCTTCCACCTGGTGGTGTGCGTTTGAGCCGTAGAGCGAGACAATGTGCAGGTTCATCCGGGCTTCGAACGCAAGCGTCTCGAAGAAATGCCGAACGAGGTCAGTATCCAGTGGGCCGATGGCCCCGGTGACGAACGGATCTCGCTGGACGAAATAGGCCCGACCACCGCAATCGAGAGCGACGTGCGCCAGTGCCTCATCCATTGGCACGGCGACATCAGCCGTCCGGCGAATCCCTTTGTGGTCGCCAAGTGCCTGTCGGATCGCCTGGCCCAGGCAGATTCCGATATCTTCCACCGTGTGGTGAGCGTCGATGTCGAGATCGCCATCGGCGTCGACCGCCAGATCGAACTGGCCATGGCGCGAAAACAGGGTCAGGAAGTGGTCAAGTGCAGCTACCCCGGTTGTGATCGAACCGGTACCGGTTCCGTCGATGCAGAGCATCAGCTTGACGCTTGTTTCGCCGGTAGATCGCTGGATCGTTGCCGTTCGTTCGCTCGCCATTGCTAGATCTCCTCGACCATGTTTCGCAACGCCCGGAGGAGTGCAGTTGTGTCATCCGGCGTGCCAACGCTGATACGGATGCAGTCCCGGAGCCAGTCATCCTTGTAGCTGCGTACCAGAATGCCCTGTTGACGCAAACGCTGATAGACGTCGTGCGCATCGCCCCGTGTGACCCGGCAGAGGATGTAGTTGCCGTGAGATGGAAACGGCTGCAGGAAATTGAGTTTCCGTAGCGCCCGGTACATCCGACCACGTTCGACCCGGACCCGGCTGACGGTCTCCCGCAAGTAGTCAATGTCGTTCAACACTGCCTCGATCGCCTTGAGACCGGCAACACTCACGTTGAACGGTGGTTTGACCTTCCACATCTGCGGGGCGAGCTTTTCCGGGAAGATCCCGTACCCGATCCGAAGTCCGGCCAGCCCTGCCCACTTGCTGAATGTCCGCAGGATGACCATGTTCTCCCACTCGCCGAGCATCGGCAGCAGGGTATTGTCCGAGAACTCGAAATATGCCTCGTCGACCACAACCAGCGCGCCGGAACGGAGAATCCGGACGAGTTGCTGGGTTGTAAGCAGGTTACCGGTCGGGTTGTTTGGATGCGCCAGGAAGATGAGCTTGGTGCGATCGGTTACCGCATCGAGAACTGCGTCGGGATCGAGGTCAAAGTCTGGCTTGCGCGGCACATTCTTCACCACCCCGCCATACAGCGGTGGACGTGCCCCATAGACGCCGAAGGTCGGCACCGGAACGATCACCTCGTCACCGGGCTCGAGTGTCAGCAAAAACAGCATGTCGATGATCTCATCGGAGCC
>SLMJ01000020.1 GCA_007133615.1 Thermomicrobiaceae bacterium
CGTCGCGCTCCGGTCGAAATGACAGCCTTTGCGTGCGCTATACACGTTCTCTGGTAGCATCAACACGGAAGCAGTAGCCGGATTCGATCAGGGAGTGCAATTGGCCACGGTCAGCGAGCTGAAGCAGGAAGTCAACGAGGCCCACGAGCGATTCTTCGCCGCACTCGAAGGTTTCGACGAAACCGTCCGAGAAACCCAGCCGATATCCGGCGTCTGGTCGGCGCGGGATGTCGCGGGCCACCTTGCGGACTGGCACAACGAGATCATCGATGCGGTTGAGCGGATCCGCGCCAACCAGCAACCGAAGCGCCCGATCCGGGATGTCGATGCCTGGAACCATGACCAGGCGGCTCTACGTGGGATTCAGCCCTGGAGTGAGGCCGAAGCTGATCTCCGGCAGGCGTGGGAACGGGTGCTCCAGACCCTGGATCAGATCGATGATGACGAACTCGAGCGCCGGGCGCCGTATCCGACTGGCACCGTCGAGCCACTGCGATCGTTCTTTCGTCGGTTGATCGCCCGGCACACCCGGACCCATGCTGAAGAGGCGGAAAGCTGGCGGATGCGTATGCTCGGCGTTCGAGAGCGACCGGAGTAACTTCGCGGAGTGTGACGATGCTCAACTGGGAGAACGATTTCGACGAAGCCTGTCAGCGATCGCTGGATGAGCGGAAACCGTTGTTCATCGACGTGATGAAGGATCCCTGACGCGGTTGTGATGAACTGGATGCCGTGACGTATTCAGACACCACCGTTCAGCGGGAACTCTCCGAACGTTTCATCCTGCTCAAGCTGGATCTTTTCAAGAGCCCGCGCAACGTCATGCGCCCGCTGAATGTCATCTGGACGCCGACGCTGCTGTTCGCCGATCGCAGGGGTACCATCCACTACCGGAGCGTCAACTTTCTCCCGCCTCGGGAATTTCTGACCGTGCTCGACATCGGTGAATCCCACGTCGATCTTCGCTGGACACGGGCTGATGATGCCATCAAGCGACTGCGAGGCGCTCTGGAGCGAGACCCGGACGGGAAACTCGCCGATGAGGTTCTCTACTGGCTGGGAATTGCGACCTACCTGAAGACCCATTCCAACGACGAGATGTACCGCGTGTGGCATCAGCTGCAGGAACGTTTTCCAGACTCGATCTGGGCAGCGCGAATACCTCGACGAGTCTGGTGAGGCTCAGACAGGGCCAAGTCAGGACAGCTTATCCGTCATCCCGGTCAAGATTGCTGAGCTTCTGATCGAGTATGTCTGCTGCTTCCTTGGCAGCGTCCGGGTACGGCATCAGCACAAGGTCGGCACCCTCGCTGTCGAGCCGCATTCCAGCACCGTCATGATCAACGGTGACGGCAACGTTGCATTGATAACCGTGGTGCTCCAGGCCGTGCAGCAACGCCCGGCTTACGTGCTCATCGCGCATCGTTGAAATGATCCAGCGCGAACCCGGAGGCAGAGAACCGGGGAACTCGGGATCTTCAGCGTCACCGTACGCTGTGTGGTACCCGCGTTCACGCCAGCGTTCGATCAGCTCCGGGTCGAAGTCGACGCCCAGCACGGTGTGCCCGCGCTCGTTCAACTGTTCGAACAGCTGCCCACCGTACCGTCCAAGCCCGTAAACAATCACATCCGGGCGGAAGGATTCGTCATCCCTTAACTGATGCTCAATGTCGTGCTCTCGTTCGAAGATGGAGAGGTATTTACCTATTCGCTCGTAAATCGGATGGGAGTAGAGAATCATGTAAGTTGACAGTCCAATGGTGACCAGACCAACCAGCGTGATCAATCCCAGGGTGTCGTCATCAATATGGCCGACAGCCAATCCCATGGCGGCGAGAATCAGGGAGAACTCACTGATCTGAGCGACTGTCAGTCCGGCAAGGAACCCGGTGCGCTTGCGGTACCCCATGATTCCGGTAATAGTCATCACGATCAGCGGGTTACCAATCAGGACGAACGCAGATAGGACGAGTGCCGGCACGAGTTGCGCTCCCAGACGGGAGAGATCAAGATCTGCACCAAGCGACAAGAAGAAGAACAGCAGAAGAAAGTCTCGAAGGCTGACGAGTCGGGTGCTGATCGCTTCCCGGAATGGCGTTGATGCAAGCGAGACGCCCGCGATAAACGCGCCGACTTCCTTGCTCAGCCCGAGCATATCTCCTGTCGCTGCGAGAATCAGCGCCCAGCCGATGGCTCCGAGCACAAGGAGTTCTTGAGACCGGGCAAATAACCGGAAGACCGGGCCGATGGCGTACCGGGTAATCAGAACCACCCCGCCGACGAAGAGCGCGCCATACAGCAGAACCAGTCCTGTTTCCTCAATCAAGCTGGCGTCTTCACCTTCTCCAGCGCCAAATGCGGTGAGGAAGATCATCACAAGGACAACGACGATGTCCTGCACAATCAGCAGGCCAATCGCGATGCGCCCGTGAAGTGAGTCGATCTCGCGCTTATCCGACAGGAGCTTGACGATGATGATTGTGCTGGAAAAGGTCAGCGCAACGGCGACATAGAGCGCATGGAGCATGCTGATGCCGAGCGCGATAGCGATTCCGAATCCGATGATCGAGGTGAACAGCACCTGTCCGAGTCCGGTATACAGTGCAACCGGACCTGATTGGCGGATGAGTGAGACATCCAGTTTCAACCCGACCACGAATAGCAGGAGTGCAATCCCCATTGTTGCCAGGAGCTCGAATGCATCCTGCCCCTCGATCAGGTTTAGCCACGCCGGTCCGGCGATAATGCCGACTGCGATAAACGAAATAATGAGCGGCTGGCGAAGCAG
>SLMJ01000006.1 GCA_007133615.1 Thermomicrobiaceae bacterium
GCGACGCGATCCCAGTTCAGATCGTAGATGTCGGCGAAGTCTTCGATCAGTCCCATATCAACGAAAAGAACCGCGAGCTTTGAACCGAATCCTTCGATATCCATCGCGCCACGGGAGACGAAATGCCGGATCTGCTCTCGCAGCCGGGCCGGGCAGGAGACGTTGACGCACTCGCGGGCCACTTCGCCCTCCAGCCGGACCGCCTGGGCGCCGCAGACCGGACACGTATCCGGCATGCTGAAGGATCGCTCGCTGCCATCACGCTTGTCTTCGATTACCGAGATGATCTTCGGTATGACATCGCCGGCGCGCTCAACCACCACAGTGTCGCCGATCATAACGCCGAGCCGTTCGATCTCGTCTTCGTTGTGCAAGGTGGCGCGGCGAACGGTTACCCCGCCGATTTCGACCGCTTCCAGAATCGCGACCGGATTCAGGCTTCCTGTGCGGCCAACGTTGATCTCGATGTCGTTGACGACGGTCGTCTTCTGAATTGCCGGGAACTTGTACGCGGTGGCCCATCGCGGCTCCCGGGAGACGGCCCCGAGTTCGTCCTGCAGATTGATGTCGTTCACTTTGATGACCACACCATCGATCTCGTAGTCAAGATCGTCGCGGGTGTTCAGCCACGACTCGCACTGCTCCCAGATCTCATCAATGGTGGTGCAGACAGTGGCGTTGTCGGTCACGGGAAACCCGAGATCCCGAAGAAGCGCGACTTGATCAGCATGTCTGCTCGGGATGTTGTCTCC
Source organism: Thermomicrobiaceae bacterium (assembly GCA_007133615.1). Taxonomy (GTDB): domain Bacteria; phylum Chloroflexota; class Chloroflexia; order Thermomicrobiales; family Thermomicrobiaceae; genus SLMJ01. Next base: position 753 of record SLMJ01000006.1, read on the forward strand.
CTCGGCCAGTCCCACCCCATAGCCGTAAAGCCTCAGTGGGCGTTCCGACGTGAGTTTCGGATCCAGCTGGCGCAGCGATCCCGCGGCTGCATTGCGAGGATTGGCAAAGAGCGTCTCTCCGGCCTCGGACCGCTTGCGATTGAGCTCGTCGAATTCACTCCGCCGCATGTAGATCTCCCCGCGGACCTCAAGCACGTCGGGAATGGCTGTACCTTTCTTCGACGGGGAGATACGCAGCGGGATGTTTCGGATCGTTTTGATGTTCGAGGTCACATCCTCACCGGTAACGCCGTCGCCACGAGTGGCACCTCGTTCGAGTACACCGTCACGGTAAAGAATCGAAACGGCGCTGCCATCGATCTTGGGTTCGGTGACGAATTCGATCTCGTCCTCACCGGCCAGTCGGTATACGCGGTTGACCCAGTCGGTGAGCTCGTCGTAGTTGTAAACATTGCTCAGGCTGAGCATCGGAATCTCGTGCTGGATTGTCCCGAACGCCGAGGAAGGCTCAGCGCCAACGCGTTGCGTGGGTGAATCAGGGGTGACGAGTTCCGGATGATCTGACTCGAGCTGCCGGAGTTCGTTGATCAGTTCGTCGTACTCGGCATCGCTCACGGTGGGAGAATCGAGCACGTAATACTCGTAGTTGTATTGATGAAGGAGTTCCCGAAGTTCGTCAATCCGGGCCGTGACATCGACCTCTGCCATGATCGGGAAGCCTTTCGTGTGGAATGCCGGCAACGCGGGACGGAGGTGTCCGTTCACCAGAACGGCGGCATTATAGCATAGCTTGCTCGCACATCTGTTCTATTCTATACTCGATCCTGTTGACGTCCTGTCATGGAGGTGAGATTGGCCGGAACATCCGAGACTTCGACTCGCTACGAACAGCTTCTCGAACGTGCCAGCGAGTTCATCTCTACCCGAGGCGGGTCAGTCCATGAGGACCTGTTAATCCGGCACGTTTTCGGAAGTAGTGGAAAACCGGATCTCTGGAGACCGCTCCTTCGGCAGGTGCTCGCCGAATCGCCAGCACTCGGGCTGCGCGGCGATGGGTACTGGACGGTCACGGCATCAAGCGGGAATGGACAGCAGCCCGATTCGCTGCTAACCGGATCGTTTACGGTCATCGACGTTGAAACGACCGGACTCCGCCCGCTGCACCACCGGATTATCGAATTTGGAGCAGTTCGGTTCGATGACGGTATTCGGACGGCCACACTGAGCCTGCTCATTCAGCCGGAGCGCCGGATCCCGCAGTACGTCCAGAAACTCACCGGAATCGTCGATGATGACGTCACCGATGCCCCGTTGTTTCCGAACGTTGTCGAGCAGATCCTGGAATTCATTGAAGATGTGCCGCTGGTTGGTTACAACGTCGGGTTCGATGTCTCTTTCCTGAACACAGAACTGGAACGAACCGGCCGACCGGCATTGCTGAATCACGCGATCGATCTGCTGCCGGTCGCCGCTTCGTTGCTACCGGGATCACGTTCCAGGGGGCTTTCTTCACTTGCGCGGGAACTGGATGTTCGGGTGACCGGCGCGCATCGAGCACTCGATGACGCCGAGACCACTGCATCGATTCTCTTCGCCCTCGCTCCCAGGATCCGGGAAACGGGGATTACGTCTCTCCCGCAACTGGACGGATTTCGGTCGTCCCGCAGAAATGAGCCGGATACGTCCGGGGACTTCTCGCGCGGGCGTTCGCTACTCGATCCAGAACAAGCCGCGAGTGCTCCGCAGCGGCCTGGCGTCTATCTGATGCTCGGTGAGGAAGAGCGGGTGTTGTACGTCGGTAAGGCGAAGAATCTCCGCTCCCGTATCCGGTCCTACTATTCGCAGCCGCTGGGATATACCCGGAAGATGGACGGGCTACTGCAATCGGTTCAGCAGATCGAGACGATCGAGACCGGGTCGGAGCTCTCCGCTTTGCTCCTGGAAGCCCAGCTCATTCAGCGGTATCGACCGCAGTTCAACCGCCAGATGCGCACGTCCGACAACTACCCGTACATCCGGGTGGA
>SLMJ01000369.1 GCA_007133615.1 Thermomicrobiaceae bacterium
GCTGAAGCTGCACAATATGCTAACCGGAAATACGGCCCGGAACATACGAATCTGCGATTCCTTCAGGGCGACGCAAGCCGCCTGCCATTTTCCAATGGTTCGTTCGATGTGATCTGCTGCTTCCAGGTGCTGGAGCACCTCGATGACGGTCCCGGGTTTCTCTTCGAAGCGCGCCGGGTGCTGAAACCGGGTGGTCAGCTGATCCTGACGACACCAAACCGACTCTGGGCTGGAACCGGACCAAACCCCCACCACGTTCTCGAGTACAGTGCCGACGAACTCCAGGAATTGATGGAGATCGTCTTCCCTTCTGTGCAGATGCTGGGCGTGCATGGAAGCCAGCGGATCATGCAGTATCGGGCGCGTAATCGCCGGATCGTAGGCTGGCTGCTCCGTCTGGATTACTTCGGGCTTCGCTATCGGCTTCCGGACCGAATCACCGAGCCGATTCACGCCACGCTGACTCGTGTCATCCGGCGATTCGTCGGGAGCCGGAATCCCGATAGCGTCGCTGACTTCACCACCGCGGATTTCCCCATCAACGGTCAACAGGTCGATCGCTCGATTGATCTGCTGGCGATCGCATCATCACCTGATTGACCCCTTGCAGACACGCGTCGATACTGAGCAGAGAATCATCTGATATCGATGACGAATCGAACGTATTACACGGAATGAAATGCGGGGTGCTACATGCCCTTCGGTGTTGACCGGATACTCCTCAATGGCCGGATCCTGACTGTTGATAACGATTTCAGCACAGTCGAGGCTGTCGCGATTCAACAGGGCGAGATCGTGGCTACAGGCTCCAACGACGAGATCAGTGATCTCGCCACCGGCCGGACGAAGGTAGACGATTTGGGAGGCGCGACGGTTTTGCCGGGCCTGCTCGATCCTCACAACCACATGCTCTCGACCAGTGTCGGGTTGACACAGGTCCAGCTTTACGATTGTCGCTCGATTCCGGAAGTTCTGGATCGAGTTGCCTCTGCAGTTGCCTCGGCGAGACCGGGTGAGTGGATTCTCGGCAAGGGGTGGGATGAGGCCCTGCTGGCCGAGGAACGCTACCCGACTCGCTGGGAGTTCGACTCCGTTGCGCCGAACAATCCTGTCGTGATGCACCGCGTCTGGAACAAACTCGTTGCCAACAGCGCCGCCCTGGCGGCTGCTGGAATCACCCGGGAGACTCCGGATCCACCAGCGGACGTGCTCTATGCCGGCGGATTCGACCGACATCCGGAGTCCGGGGAACCCACCGGGCTGTTCCGTGACCGTGCCAAGCAGATGATCTTGCAGGCTATTCCGGGGCCGACTCAAGCGAAGCTCGTCGAGGCGCTCGCGATCGGGTCGCGGGCCTATAACGCGGTCGGACTAACCGGTATCGCAGACCCCGGGCTGTTTCCCGAGCAACTGAGGGCGTATCAGATCGCCTGGCAGGATCAGGCTCTGACGGTCCGCTCGGACCTGTTGCTGGGGTCCTACGGATACGCGCCGGTGGACATGATGGCCGGGTTGCAGGACTGGATCGAGGGCTACGGTATTCAGGGCGGATTCGGAAACGAGATGCTCCGACTCGAGGGAATGAAATTCGGGCTCGATGGTGGGGTCGGCGATCGCACCGGGCGGTTCTATGAGCCGTATCTGGACGAGCCGGACAACTACGGCCAGTGGGTCGTCGATCCCGAAGAGTACCCGCATATGGTTCGCTGGGCGCACGATCTCGGATTCTCTATCGATACGCATACCTGCGGTACCGCGGCGCAGGATCTGGCCGTTCAGGCAATGATCGCCGCGCAGCGCGCTGCTCCGAATCCACGATTGCGTCACCGCATCCATCACGGGTACTTTCCCAGCGACGAGATCCTGCCGCGGATGGCGGAACATCAGATCGGCGCGCTGGTCAGTACGCCATTCATCACCAATCTGGGAGACAGCTACATTCGGTCGATCGGGGAAGAACGGGCCTCCCGCACGGTCCCGATGGCGAGCTATCTGCGTGCCGGGGTGCCGATGGCCAGTAGCTCCGATTCACCGATTACTGATTTCAACCCGTTCGTGGGCATGTACGCCGCTGTTGCCCGGAAGACTCTGCAGGGCGCGCAGTTCGACATGTCCGAGGCGATCAGTCGGGAAGCAGCGATTCGCAGCTATACAATTGCCGGGGCCTGGGCAACCGGTCTGGAGCATCGGAAGGGATCGATCGAACCGGGCAAGCTTGCTGATCTGATCCAGGTCGATCGTGATCCCCTGTCCTGTACCGATGAGGAGTTGCGCGATACGGTTGTAACCCGCACCATGGTCGGTGGCACCTGGGTTTACGAACGATAGTCACGATCTGACAGGGTGGAGTGACCTAATTATGTTTCGATTTCTGAAGAAACTGATCCAGCTGATCGGGGCATTTCTCTTTGCCTATGCGCTGCTCGAACAGTGGTCCCGCGATCCGAAAGATCGCACCTGGTATGGCGATGCGTTCGGCGTGCCGTATGATTTCCGACCCCCGACGCCTGAACGCTTCCTCCAGCGCTGGTGGAACCCGAAGGACGAACGCGTTCTGACTCCGCATTTCTTCGGCCTCGGCTGGTCGATCAACCTGTACCAGGCGAGCGACCGGATCAAGCGTCTGTTTGGATAACTGCGCGGATCCGGTCAATCTCGATGGTCTTCCCGGGGTCCACAGCGACCCCGGGTTTTCTGTGCAGCGGACTTAATTATTGACCCCCTGAGCCAGCGCGGCGTATCCACGGGCTGCCTGAACCAGTTGCTCCACCGGAACCGATTCGTCGACAGTGTGTGCTGCTTCTTCGGTGCCCGGGCCGTAACCGATCGTCGGGATGTTGCGTCGCCCGGCTGATTCACTGCCGTTCGTGCAGAACGAATACGTTCGGGTTCTGGTGCCGATCCCGGCGGCGTCCAGTGCCGTAAGCGCCGATTGAACGACTGGATGTTCATCCTCGAAGAGCCAGGCCGGTGCGAACTTCGGCGCGATCAACGGAGTGCCCGGGAAGGTGGTGACGTCTGTTCGCGGGATCGAGACGTTGACCCGGAAGTCGTCTATCTCCTCGCGCAGTTCATCGAGTGCCGGCTGCAGTGAAGCCAGCAGGGAGTCTTCGGTCTCACCGGCGAGCAATCGCCGATCGAACGTCGCTGCGCAGTGTTCCGGGATGACCGACAGTCCGGGGTACGGATGCGACATCACATCAGTGACTTCCAGTACCGCATGACCCAGCCGTGGATGGCTCGGCATCTCCATTGAAGAAAGCTTCGAGATTACCCTGGCCATATGTTTGACGGCGTTGACGCCGAGATGAGGTGTTGAAGAATGCGCTGCGGTGCCGAATGTCTCGATGAGTAGCTCGCCTCGGCCGCGCTGGCCGACTGCCAGTTCGCACTCCGTTGATTCGCCAATGACGACGATATCCGCCGGATGAGCGTCGAGCACGTGACCGAGCGCGACACCTTCAACCGCCTCTTCGCAGACCGAGCAGGAGAGCACAATATCCGCAGTCAGTGACTCCCGCGGGATGGCGGAGAGACCGACGATCATCGCGGCGGCCGAGCCCTTCATGTCCGATACGCCCCGGCCGATCAACTTTCCATCCTGTTCGACGACCGTGAACGGATCGCCGCTCCAGAGGTCCGCGTTGCCCGGGCTCACCGTATCAATGTGGGCGTCGAACAGGATCGTCCCGCGTCCCGATGGTGCCCGGCGGATTGCAACAACGTTGCCCAGGTCATCGATCGTTACTTCATCGAAGTCCCGTTTTTCGATTGCAGAGCGGATCTCTTCCGCGACACCTCTTTCTTCACCAGGCAAGCTGGGGTGCGCGACGAACGCGGTGGTCAGTTCGACAACATCTCGTTCGTTGATTTCGGGCACGGTAACCATAGGTGGCGCATATCCTTCCGTTGGGGCAGTCCGACCTTGTCAGTTCGGGGCGAACGGTTCAAACTGTTCAGGCGCACGAGCGTATCTGCGCAGCATGATAAGGGTTCGTGTCCGCCTCGCACAACTAGCCGATGACCGGCAGGCTAGCGCGAGTCAACCGGAGACGGTAAAGTTGCGGCGCACGCAGGTAATCTGGCTCGTTCACGCCAGTCAGAATGTACTGGTATCGCGCACAGTTGCCGATGCCTGCTGACCGGGGCCAACTCCGGCCGCCAGATGCGGGGGACATCTGTTTCCGCACTTTTACCTGTGCTACGTGGGCTTGCGGGGGGCCACGCTGCGACCGCCGAGCCGAGGGCAAAGCCGGTTCGCCAATGCCAATGAACATGACTGCCTGGTCGGTTCCGGGCCGGATTATCCCGATCTGCGGAGTGGTTCTCACTCCTGAACACCTGTCGGGTCGATCGGCCGGTTCACAATGAAGCGATTGATCGTCATCGCGCTCATCATCGCTGTGGCTATCTTCTTTTATGCGGTAGCCGATCTGGAGTCGATGAGTAGTGCAATTCTCAGCATGTCTGCTGAGGCGGTCTTTGTTCTCCTCTTGCTTCTCCTGGCCAACGAAATCGTCAAGGGGCTGCGCTGGGCGTTTTTCCTGCGTTCCAGTGGCCTGGAGATCAGCACCTGGGATGCGTTGACCTCCTACCTCGCTGCCCAGGCCGGGACCGCCCTGCCCGGCGGTTCACTGCTCGGAGCCCGACTGGCGCAGGAACACGGTAACGTCAAAATGCGTCAGGCAACGGCGAGCCTCGTGGCACAGACGTTTTCCGATGCGTTTGCCCTGTCCGTGATGGCGACCGTTGCAATCGTCGCGACCGCCCAGCGCAATATCCAGATGTTCATTCCATTGCTGACTGTCGTCGGAGCGATAGTCGTCATCCAGGTGCTGCGTAACCGGTCGCTTGGTGACCGCGTGATCGGGTTTCTTGCTCGGTACCGATTGACTCGCCGAATGGTGCCCCAGAGCGACGACTTCCGAGACTATGTTGTCGTGCTGATGAACTATCCAACGTTACTCGGCGGGGCGATCTACAGTCTTGGCGCGACGATCCTCTCGACGGCGATCCTGCTCGTGCTGGCGGTGTCACTTACCGAACGTGGACTGCACCCGTTCGAGTCGCTATATGCCCACTCGTTCAGTACGGTTGCCCGGGTGCTTGTGCCAGTGCCCGGTGGGTATGGAGTCAGCGATGGCAGCCTGGCGGGATTGTTGAACTACATGGGTATCGGTCTGGCAATGGCTGCGTTTGTGGCACTCGCCTATCGGACCGTTATCATGGTGTTCCGGACGATCTTCGGTGCCCTTGTGCTGGTCGCGAGATACCCGCATCTGCTGGTCGGACAATTGCGGGTTCCGCAGGAGCGAGCTGCGGTGCTGAGTCCGTCGCTTCGTGAGGCGGGCGCTGTTACCGTGCAAGGAGCCGCGGCGGGCGCAATTAACCCTCCCCATCCAACCGGAAACAGACAGGAGAGCGACGGCGCCGAGCCAGAGCCGGAACAGGAACCAGAACCGAAAAACGAAGCAGAAGCGAAACCGGCGCCCGAAGACGATGAGAGTGCTTCTGAAGTAACGACGGACGACAAGAAGGACCAATCGCAATCAAACTGACGCCTAGCGACGAGAGCAGGAAGAACATTCATGATAACCAGAAGCTACTATAACAACGACCGAACCTGTCGCGTGACGTTTCGGTATTGCCCCGACGGGGATGCCAAGGAAGTCCATCTGGTCAGCAGTCATGACAACTGGGATACGGGCGCTCGACCGATGGCTGCTCGTAAGGACGGCTGTTTTTCGACCTCGCTCGTCCTGAAGAGTGGTTCCAGGGTGCACTTTCGCTATCTGGTCGATGGTTCGATCTGGGTCAACGATGACGACGCTGACGAGTACGTCAACAACAATCATGGTGAAACCGACTGCGTTATCGTGATCTGAACCGGTATCCCGGCACGCTCATGATTCGAGCAACCTGTCCCGACGTACAGGGTGATTTCTGGCCGCTCAGCCCAGAGAACGCTATGCCCTTGTCCATGTGACAATTCTTGCCTGTGCACTATCCTCATTCAGGGTAGGGTTACCCTTACCTGAAAGAGTCTAGCCACCGTTATTTCCGGGAAAGGCCCCGGAAACCTATCATCGTGCCCAGAATGCGAAGTTTCCGGCCGTGCAGGTAGTCCTGTGGATTTGGGGAGCGAGAGATTCATGAGTCAGACAGCTAATCGAGACGAAGTAGTAGTCGATTTCGATGCGCAAACTGCGATCATCGAGGCGATCGATGTCGTCAAGACCTACGAGACCGGACGGATTCGTGTAGACGCTCTCCGGAGCGTCAACCTCACGGTGAACCGTGGCGAGATGGTCGCGATTATGGGACCGTCCGGCTGCGGAAAGACGACATTGCTGAATTGCCTTTCCGGACTGGACGAGATCGATTCCGGTCAGATTCTGATTGCCGGGACTGATCTGGCGCAGCTCTCGGATCGAAAGCGTACGAGCTTCCGGGCGCAGGAGATGGGGTTTGTATTCCAGTTCTACAATCTGCTGCCCGTGCTGAGCGCGGTCGAGAACGCGGAGCTGCCTTTGCTGGTCAGTGGAACCGGCACTCGGGAGGCCCGGGAACGCGCGTTGAACATTCTCGATCAGGTGGGCCTTCGAGAGTGGGCAGATCACCGGCCTGCCGAACTCTCCGGCGGACAGCGCCAGCGGGTCACGATCGCTCGCGCGCTGGTGAATGATCCGGCGATCGTCTGGGCCGATGAGCCGACCGGCGACCTGGACTCGCACACCGCAGACGAAGTCATGGCACTCATGCGGGATCTCAATCAGCGAAACCAGCAAACCTTCGTTGTCGTGACACACGATCCTCGAATCGGCGACATGTGCGACCGGATTATCCAGATGCACGACGGCGAGATCGTGGACGACGGCCGAAACGGGGGCCAGTAAATGGAAAATATCTTCGGCATTCCGGTAACTTCGATCATGAATGTGCTGCTGGTGATTTTCGGGCTCTGCCTTCTCATTGGCGCCTATATTCTGATCCGGAACCGGATTGTCTTCCGAATGGGCGTGCGCAACATCCCCAGACGACCGGCCCAGACGGTGCTGATCATCGTCGGTTTGATGCTGAGTACGATGATCGTTGCCGCAGCGCTCGCCACCGGGGACACGCTCAACCACAGCATTCGAGCTGATGTTTACAACTATCTTGGCTATACCGACCAGGTAATCTCTCGCGGTGGAGATGGTCAGACCGACGTGGCTGAGGGAGACCTCGATGCCGCTGCCGGCGGGGAGTCCGGAGCCAGGGTGTCGATGAGCCTGCTGGAAACGTTGCGTGAGGAAACCGCGGACGTTGAGGCTATCGACGGCTATATGGCGGTTGTCAGCGAGAACGTTCCGGCGATCGTTGGCCAGGCAGAGCGGGCTGAACCTGTCACGACAATGTTCGGACTGGAGCCGGGCGCGGTTGAACAGTTCGCTGGACTGCGAGATCTCGACGGAAACACGATCGATCTAAACGATCTGGCCGAGAACGAGGTTGTCGTCAGCGAGTCGCTTGCCGATGCACTTGCGATCGGCGAAGGCGACCAGTTCACGATCTTTGTGCAAAACGCACCGCACGAAATGACTGTTTTCGCGGTTGGTGAGGACAGCTTCCTTACTGGCGTGCAGTCTCCGGAAACCCCGGGTGGCTTCTCGATGCCACTGGCCCATGCGCAGCAACTGGCAGGGTTCGATGCTGACGAGGTCAGCAGCATCGCCGTGACCAATGCGGGCGACGAGATCAGTGGCGCCGATCGCACGGACGAGGCAATGGCCGCGATCGAGCCAATTCTCGCAGGAACCGAATACAGCATTGACGACGTCAAGGCCAGTAACCTCGAAGAAGCCGAGTTCGCCGGGAACTCGTTTACATCCCTCTTCGTTGTTCTCGGCATGTTTTCGATCGCAGCGGGCGTCCTGCTGATCTTCCTGATCTTCGTGCTCCTCGCAGCCGAGCGAAAGTCGGAGATGGGTATGGCGCGGGCAATCGGCCTGCAGCGTCGCCATCTCACGCAGATGTACATTGCCGAGGGCCTGACCTACGACCTGGCCGCTGCCGCGATTGGCGCTGCCCTCGGAGTCGGCGCAGCCTGGGTCATCGCAGATGTGATCGGCCGGCTGATAGGCGAGTTCATCCAGATCGAGCCGTTCGTGACCTGGCAGAGCCTGGTTATTGCCTACACGCTCGGTGTTGTAATCACCTTTGTCACCATCGTTATCTCGTCATGGCGGATCAGCCGCCTGAACATCGTTTCTGCGATCCGGGATATCCAGGAGGAACCAAAAGAGCGTGAGGGCCGGAAGTTCCTGATCTTCGGCATCCTCGGCCTGATCGTCGGTGGTCTGATGCTCTTCGGTGGCGCCGAAAGTGGCAGCCTGGCGCTCTACACGATGGGTATCTCGCTGATTCCGCTCTGTCTCGCGGTGATTCTGCGGCGGTTCGGACTCTCCTCTCGACTGGTCTACTCACTCGCGGCCGGGGCGGTGCTGCTCTACTGGGTTCTGCCGTGGGAATGGGTCGCCTATATCGAACCAGAAGGTATGAGCGGTGATCTGGAGATGTTCTTCATCTCAGGCATCTTCATGGTTGCCTCGGCAACCGTGCTTATTGTCTGGAACGCGACGATTCTCACCAACCTGGTCAGCTTTCTGGGGCGGACGTTCAGCCGATGGCTCCCCGCGGTCAAAACCGCGGTCGCCTATCCGCTGGCCAGTCGCGGCCGAACCGGGATGACGATTGCCATGTTCAGCCTGATCATCTTCTCGCTGGTGGCAATGGCAACGATCAATTCCAACTTCGAGCAGGTCTTCGCCAGTGACGATGCAACGGCTGGCTGGGATATCCAGCTCCAGCAGGGTCCGGTGAATCCGATCGATGACCTCGACTCCGCCCTGCAGGAAGGCGACGTCGATACCGATCAGATTGAAACCAGTGCTCGCATGTCGTCCGTCGGATTCGGTGCCGCCCGGTTGCGGATGCCTGGTGATGACGAGTGGGGCAACTACAACGTTCGGGGCGTTGATGACCACTTCCTGACCGAGAGCGAGATGCCCTTGCAGGCACGTGCTCCGCAGTTCGATTCGGACGACGAAGCCTGGCGGGCTGTAATTGACGATCCGTCGCTCGTCATGATCGACGCCTTTGCGATCCCGCAGGAGGGAACAGTTCAGGTAGGTGGACCGACGTTCCAGCTTGAGGGCGCCGAGATCGATGATGGCGTAATCGAACCCATCAACGTTGAAGTAGGTGCGACCCTGAATGGCGGAAGCCAGGAGGTAACGGTCATCGGAGTCGTTGATCAGCGAGTCTCGATGCTCTGGGGCGTCTTCATGAGTGAAGCAGCGTTCGATCAGGTCTTTGCCCAGCCGACCAGCTATACCTACTTCCTTCGCACCGAGAGCGGGGTCGATCACACCGAGTTCGCGGCTGATGCCGAAGCCGCCCTGATCCAGTACGGCGTTCAGGCAGACTCAATGCAGGATCTCCTCGACGAGCAGCTTTCGATCAACCGAGGGTTCATCTATCTGGTGCAGGGCTTCATGGCCCTGGGCCTGGTCGTGGGAATCGCGGCGCTGGGCGTCGTCTCGTTCCGCTCGGTTGTCGAACGACGCCAGCAAATCGGGATGCTCCGGGCGATCGGCTACGATCGAACGATGGTCTCGGCCAGCTTCCTGATCGAATCGCTGATGATCACACTGCTCGGAGTGCTCTCCGGCACTGCATTGGCGCTCTGGCTGGCCTACCAGCTCATGACCAGCGAAGAGTTCGCCGAGATCGGCCAGATCGACTTCACCATCCCATGGGGCATGGTGTTACTGTTCGGTTTCATTGCAATCGTCGCCGCCCTGATCATGGCCTGGATCCCCGCCCGCCAGGCATCCCGCGTCTCCATCGCGGATGCGTTGCGGTACGAGTAGGGGTTGGCTCGAATCCCGGTAACAAAGCCACGTAGCAAGAGGCCCGATTCGTTCGGGCCTCTTCTGATTACGCACTCGCAAATCAACCAGGACAATTCAAACGGCATATCGTGCAACAACGTCAGTGAAAAGGGTTCCGGCGCGTTCTCCACGTGTGGGATTACACTGCTACGCTGCAAGAACGTTGCAGAGTAGTAAGTCTCCAAACATGCTAGCTTGGAGCTATGCGCGTTTGTATAAAAATTAGAGTATTTGACCTGAATCGTCAGAAGTGTCTATGATAGCGAGTATCCAGCCCACGCCTTGCTCGCCTAGAGCGAGCTTCGCACGTCACGCACGCCCTCGAAGCCTTTAGAGGGCAGTTGCTGTTATTCGAGTGTTCCCGGGCGACTCATTTGACGTCGGGGCTCTGACAAGGGAGGGATCATGAGGAGACCAATCGTTGCAGGACTGGCTTTCGCGCTGACGCTCGCTGTTGCTGCGGTGTTCAGTGCCGGCTCTGGTACCGCCCAGGATTCGGGTGTGACGAACGAAGTCTATTTCCCCTGGGTTCCCGTCGGGGAGGAAGTTGACAGCGAGATTTCGATTCAGAACCTTGATTATGACGTGACCGCCGTAGTCGAGGTGTACACCGGGGTAGGAACCAGCGATGCCGCGTTCGAATCGTCGTTCGTTGTCGAACTTCAACCGAGAGAATCCCTGACTGTGACGGCCGACCAACTGGACATAGATGAGCCAGGTTCCAGCGTGATCGTTGCAACTGAAGCTGATGATCCGGCGGCTGGTGGTCCAGCCGAGATCGCCGCAGTGCTCAAGACCGAGGTCGACGAAGCAGGCGACGATGAAGGGTCGAACGACGACACGTCGGTTGAAGCAGCTCAGGCGGATGACGACGCGGATGACAGCGGTGATCGACGCGGCCCACCCGATCATGCTCGCGGACGTGGTGGTCCGGATATCTCTGTAGATCTGCCCGATCAGGCGAGTGACCGGGCCCGGGCA
>SLMJ01000123.1 GCA_007133615.1 Thermomicrobiaceae bacterium
ACAGATCACTCATCAGGGTCTCTGAATCAGCCAGTGCGACAATGCAGTTCCGGATGTCACCCGGGGGCGGCATGTTGAACTCGGTGCGCAACCGACCCGAGCTACCCCCATCATCGCCGACAGTCACCACGGCGGTTATGTCAATATCATGCTGTTTCAAACCACGGAGCAGTGTCGAAAGGCCGGTTCCGCCGCCGATCGCCACGACGCGGAGTTCCGGTTGGCTCGGACCGAACCGATGAGCCTGGATAATCTCGGCCAGCGGTTGATCACTCCCTGTGCGGGCGTCCCAGAAGGGCGCCAGCAATGAGCGACTCAGCTGATAGAAGCCGCCGATGATGAAGGCGAGACCAACTGCCGCCATCAACACTTCTCGATAGGGGTGCGCGATGAACTGAAGCGTTATCGTTTGAACGAAATCTGTGAGGCTTTCGGGAAACTGGTAGTTACGATAGACCCACGCCAGCGCCATCGCGATAGCGAGACTGGTCAGCACGAGTCCGATGAGCAGTGTGGCAATCCAGCGCTTGACGGCCATTCCTGGCCGAAGCCACATGCGAAGATTCATTGGCGCCTTTCCCGTGGCTTTCGCGTTCGGTGTACAACCGCCCAACGTTCCGGCGATTATAGCATGATTGTCCGCATATCCCGGGCCGCTGCACACGCCGATCTCGTTGTGAGAATGTCCCCCAATCTGCTAAAATACAAGGCGGAATTGAGACTGCCCGGAAGAAAGTGGGCATAGCCCACTTTAATTTTTGCCTGAAATCAGGTACCGGCGCTCACCAGACGCGATCTCCCAAGTCCTGACGTCGCATCGTCACAGCCGCCGGGAGACAATTGAATATGGAGGTCTTCTCCCCATGAAAAGTGATTTCTACACTGCAATTGCACAGATCGCGGCCGAACGAGGAATTCCTCGTGAAGCGGTCATCTCGTCCGTTGAACACGCGTTGCAGACTGTTTACAAAAAGATGACCGGCTCCGAAGAAGAAGTTGAAGTGGATATGGATTCTGAGTCCGGTCAGATCCGCATTTATGTGACGCTCAACGTCGTAGAACAGGACGCCGAAGAACTCGGCACCAATGACATTCGCGTCGAAGACTCCCGGAAGACTCATCCGGAGGCAGTCGTCGGCGACCAGATCAGACTGGACAAGACGCCGAAGAACTTCGGTCGTATCGCTGCGCAGACCGCGAAACAGGTCGTGCTCCAGCGCATCCGCGATTATGAGCGCGACAGTGTTCATTCCGAGTACATCGATCGGGTCGGTGAGGTGCTGAACGGCATCGTTCAGCGTGCGGATCCGCGTGCAGTCATTATCGATCTCGGCAAGGCCGAGGCGGTTATGCCAGCGCGCGAGCAAGTGCCGACCGAGCGATATCGCCCCGGGCAGCGGCTCAAGGTCTACCTGCTGGAGGTCAACAAGGATTCGCGCGGACCGCAGGTTATCGTCTCACGGACCCATGCGCAGTTGATCAAGCGGCTGTTCGAGCTCGAAGTTCCGGAGATTTTCTCCGGTGCGGTTGACATTATGGCCGTTGCTCGAGAGCCAGGACTGCGTTCCAAGGTGGCGGTCGTCGGTCGTCAGGAAAAGGTCGACCCGGTCGGATCCTGCGTTGGCGTCCGCGGCGTGCGCATTCAGAACATCGTCAACGAGCTGTACGGTGAAAAGATCGACGTCATCGAGTGGTCACCGGATGTCCAGACGTTCATCTCCAACGCACTTAGCCCGGCTCAGCCGATCAGTGTGACGTTGAACGAAGAAGAGCACGTCGCACGGGTGATTGTGCCGGTGGATCAGATGTCGCTGGCGATTGGAAAAGATGGTCAGAACGCCCGACTTGCCTACAAGCTGACCGGATGGCGAATCGATATCAAGGATCCGGAAACGCTGCGCGGAGAAGATGGCGACTTCTTCTTCCAGCCGTCGACCGCGATCGGCGATGTTCCGGACGACATCATGGGCTTTGGACGCCAGCCACGGCTGGTTCGCCCGGATGGCACGTTCAGCATCCGGGACAAGGAATTCGGTCCGTTGCCGCATGATCTGGTCGCGATGAGTGTTGACGTAGAGGTATTGGAAGACGAAGTCCAGGTCTATTACAACCGAGAACTGCGGGCGCGATTCGATTTCGAAACCGGCCGCGAATTGTCTCTAACCGAGGAAGAGAGCAGTCAGGTCTAGCGCCCTGGCTGCCCGTTGATCCTTGGTGTTCGGCCGCAAGCGCGGAAGACTGAGGAACACATGGCCGAAAACCCGACGCAAACGACCAGACGGAAGGGGCGCCGTCCGAAGCATATTCCGCAGCGGACCTGCGTCTCATGCCGTGAGAAAGAATCGAAACGATCATTTGTCCGGATTGTCCGGACGCCGGAACATGGGGTCGAGATCGACCCGACCGGCAAGAAGAACGGGCGCGGCGCCTACCTGTGTACTCGTCGCTCGTGTTGGGAAAAGGCGACAACCGGAAACGTGCTCGAACGGGCACTGAAGGTCACGCTGGATCAGGAAACACGAGACAAACTGCACAGATATGCCGACCACCATTTCCGCGACGAGTAACGCTTTTTCGCGGGTGGCGCGCCCTGACTTAACTCCAGGGAGGTACCCATGAGCCAGAACACAAGGAAGCCTCGTGGCAAGGGCGCACGCGGAAAAGGCGGAGCAAACAAGGGCGGACAGCAGCCACGGGGAGCACCCCCGGCACAGCAGTCAACCGGCCCCTCGGCAGCTGCGACAGCCGAACCCGTTGTACTCGGCTCCGTCGTCTCTGTCGGCGAGCTCGCCGACTCACTGCAGATGGCACCCGTTGAAGTCATCAAAGCGCTCATGGCACGTGGTGTCATGGCAAGTATCAACCAGCAGATCGATTACGAAACGGCCGAAGCGGTCGCAGAAGAGTTTGGCTTCAAGGTTGAGCAGCACGTGCCGGAAGTTGTCCAGGACGCCAATCGCGACCTGGAGAAGCGCAAGGATGGCGAAACAGATCCGGATGCGATTAACCGGCCACCTGTCGTTACCATCATGGGCCACGTCGACCATGGTAAGACGAAACTTCTGGACGTGATTCGCAAGACGGAAGTCGCTGAAGGCGAAGCTGGCGGAATTACCCAGCACATCGGCGCCTACCAGGTCGAAATCAACAACCGGAAGATCACCTTCCTGGATACACCGGGTCACGAAGCATTCACCGCAATGCGAGCCCGTGGGGCGAAGGTGACAGACATTGCCGTGCTGGTTGTTGCGGCGAACGACGGGGTCATGCCGCAAACACGTGAAGCGATCAATCACGCCCACGCGGCAGAGGTTCCGATCATCGTTGCAATCAACAAGATTGACTTGCCGCAAGCAAATCCGGATAGAGTCAAGCAGCAGCTGACCGATGTCGGGGTCATCCCTGAAGAATACGGCGGCGACGTTCCAGTGGTCGAACTCTCGGCGAAGGAAGAATACGGCATCGAAGATCTGCTCGAGATGGTCAATCTCGTGGCAGACATTCTCGAGCTGAAAGCAAATCCGGAACTTAACGCCGTCGGTGTGATCGTCGAAGCCGAGGTGGATCGCAACCGTGGTCCCGTGGCAACCGTGCTGATTCAGTCTGGAACGTTGCAGCAACGAGACATCGTCGTTGTCGGCGCAACCTGGGGCCGGATCCGCGCAATGCACGACGACCGCGGTCGCAAGGTCCGCCGAGTGCTCCCTGGCGCACCGGTTGAGGTGCTCGGCCTTATGGAGGCGCCGCAGGCTGGTGACTTCCTGCAGGTTGTCGAGGACGAAAAGACTGCCCGGGAGCTAGCCGAAGAGCGACAGCGACAACGGCGTGCCGAGGCATTTGCCGAGACGCGAGTCGTCAAGCTGGATGAGACGTACTCTACTGAGGAAGATGCCAGCCAGGAACTCCGTCTCGTTATCAAGGCCGATGTTCGCGGATCGCTCGAAGCCATTCAGGGTTCGCTGCAGAAACTGAACGAAGAGTCGGACTCCGTTGGAATCCGGGTTGTTCACGCCGATACCGGCGCGGTCACCGAGTCAGACGTGATGCTGGCACAGGCGTCCGGCGCCGTGATCATCGGATTCAGCGTTCGCCCTGATGCAGCAGCAAAGCGGGCGGCCGATAGCGCCCGGGTTGATGTTCGCTACTACAACATCATCTACAACCTGGTCGACGAGGTGCGAGCCGCGATGTCTGGACTGCTGGAGCCGGAATCCCGGGAAGTCACCGACGGGTATGCCGAAGTTCGACAGATCTTCCGGTTGCCGAATCGCGAGGTCGTTGCCGGGCTGTACATGCTGGATGGTAAGGGATCTCGGAACTCGCGAGTCCGTGTGTTGCGAGATGGCGCGGTTCTCCATGATGGCAGCGTCTCATCGCTCAAACGCTTCAAGGATGATGTCCGTGAAGTCCAGGCCGGATATGAGTTTGGAATGGGCGTTGCCAACTTCAATGATCTTCAGGAGAACGATCAGATCGAGTTCTACCATATAGAAGAAGTCGAACGGACACTGTAATCTGAGCACGCGAAGCCGGAGCCATGGCTCCGGCTTCGTGCGTTCAGGCAGAAAATCTCCGGGAACCAGCCCGGTGAGAACGATCAGGAGTCAGGCGATGTCCAGCAGGCGACGTCAACAGGTCGGAGATCTCATTCGCGACGAAGTGAGTGAGATTCTGTCGTACGAAATGAAGGATCCACGCCTCGGGATGGTCAGCATCACCCGAGCCGAGATGAGCCCCGATCTGCGGTATGCGACACTCCACACCTCCGTCTACGGCACCGAGGAGGAGCAGGAGGCGACGCTGCAAGCGCTCAGCGGCGCGTCGGGCTATATTCGCCGCTTGCTTGCGCCTCGATTGAGAATCAGGCACATCCCGACAATCCGTTTCCGCCTCGATCACTCGATGGAGCACGCCGATCAGATCACTCGTATGCTGAACGACATCCAGCCGGGCGATGAGCCTGACGAGGACGACGAGTCCGCATCGAACTCCGGCAACCGGAACGATTGACGGGAGCATCGGTTTTCCGTTTTCGACAGGACCGTACTGGAGAATGAATGCACTACCCAGCTGAAAGCAAAGTGATTCGAGATTCAATCGAGCAGGCATCTTGCGTTCTGGCCGTTTCTCATTCAAACCCGGACGCTGATTCCATTGCGTCACTCCTCGCGTTTCAGCGGGCGTTCCAATCTGAATCACGGTCAGTGGAGCTGGCAACCGGTTCTGGGACCATCCCGGAAACGCTGGATTTCCTGGACGGCACCGACGAGATTGTTCCTGCGGATCACCTGCGGGTTGAGAAGTACGATCTGGTGGCATTCCTGGACTGTGCCGATGAAGAACGTGTTGGCGAACCCGGCAGTCAGATCCTCAATCAGGCGATCGATCGCGTTCCGGTTATCAATATCGATCATCACGTAACAAACTCGCGCTTTGGCACGATGAATCTTATCGATGCAAAAGCCGCCGCAACGTGTGAAATCCTCCAACTCCTGTTCGAAGATCTCTCGATTCAAACGGACGCTAACCAGGCGACGGTCCTGATGAGCGGAATTCAGGGAGACACGCTTGGACTCAGAACACCGAGCACAACCGGTCGCACGCTCGAAGTCTCCGCACGACTGCTCGACGCTGGTGCAGATCTCGACACCATCGTGGATTACCTCTTCCGGATTCGACCCTACTCCACACTGAGACTCTGGGCACACGCCCTCTCCGCGGTCGAGTTCACCGGCGAACTGATCTGGACAGAGATCACCACTGAGATGCTCGATGACGCGGGAGCTGATGAGTCTGAAGCAGAAGGGATCGTGAATTTCCTGGCCGGAACCCGTGGCGCCCGGGCGGCAGCGATGCTCTATCGCAAGCCGGATGGCTGGAGAGTTAGCATGCGGTCGCTCACAGATGACGTGGATGTCTCTCAACTGACGAGCCTTTTCGGAGGCGGTGGCCACAGCCGCGCAGCCGGGTGCTCGCTTTCCGGCGACGTGTCTGTGCGAGACGAATTCCTGCACACCGTCGCAGACCGAATCAGTACCGGCAAACCCGCCCCGGTCGATTAGCAACACGCCTGATGGAACTGCATGGTTTTCTGAACCTCGACAAACCGCTCGGCTGGACGTCGCACGATATCGTTGGGCGCTGCCGTCGAATCCTGCACACGAAGCGGGTCGGACATGCTGGCACCCTCGATCCCGCCGCAACTGGTGTATTGGTGGTTGGGGTCGGACGGGCGACACGGCTGCTCGATTATGTTCAGGACGGGTCCAAGGAGTATGTCGCCCATGTTGTTCTCGGAGTCGATTCAACGACCGCCGATATCGACGGACGCCTGGTTGAAGATCCGGCGCAATCGGTCACTGCCGTCTCCGCAGCGGCAGTCGAGCAGATCCTGCCGGAATTCGTTGGACAGATTCAGCAGATTCCGCCGAAGTACTCTGCTGTCAAACAGGATGGCGAGCCGTTGCACCGCAAGGTGAGACGAGGAGAGCCTGTCGACGTTCCGGTGAGAACGGTGCACGTTTCATCAATATCGGTGTTGTCGTTCGAATGGCCAGATCTGGTGCTGCACGTTGAATGCGGGTCTGGCGTTTACATCCGGTCTCTTGCTCAAGACATCGGTGCCCGTCTGGGAACCGGCGGATATCTCCATCACCTGATCCGAACCCGGGTCGGTCCGTTCACCCTGACAGCATCGCATTCGCTGACGACGCTGGCGTCTGCAGCGTTCCCTGCCGCGTGGACACAGTACGCCACGTCAATCGATGCCGGCATGACATCATATCCCGCGCTGCTCACCGACGATTCAACGAGTGAGGCATGGTATCATGGGCGGTCGATACGCGGATCGCAGGATTCACCCGATCGTGATATTTCGCACGTCCGAGTCCTGACGTCGAGCGGGGCATTCGCCGGGCTGGCGAAAGTCGAAGGTGATTCGGGCCGCAACGTCTACCGTCCGAAAATCGTTTTGCCGAGACAATGACCACGGAGCGATACCTTGGTTCAGTCGATCTTTCATTCACTGAGTGAACTCCCGAACGAACCGCATGTGGTCACGATCGGCAGTTTCGACGGAGTCCATCGAGGCCACCTGCACCTGCTCGAGCACGTCACATCCGCTGCGAGTCAACACGGATTTCCCAGCGTCGCGGTGACGTTCAATCCACTGCCGGCCGAGGTGCTTCGGCCCGACAAGGCCCCACCTCGTCTCTGCTCGACTGATGAACGAACCGCGGAAATGCTTCGTGCCGGTGTGGACCGGGTCGTTATTCTCGCGTTCGACGAACATATGTCGAGTCAGAGTGCAGAGTCCTTCCTGCAGGAACTGGTCGATGCATGTCATCCGAAGGCGATCATTGTCGGCAGTGATTTCGCATTTGGGCACAATCGGCGGGGAACGCCGGAGTTTCTGAAAGACCAGGCACCGGCGCACGGGTATGAGTTGACGGTTGTTGAGCGGATCAATCCGGATTCGTCGGTCAACTGGAGCAGTTCGTTTGCGCGCTCCGCTCTGGCGGAACGCGGAGATGTCCGGACTGCTGAGCAGGTGCTCGGACGGCCATTCCGGGTCAGCGGAGTCGTGCAGAATGGTGATCATCGCGGGCGTACGCTCGGATATCCGACGGCGAACCTGCATCCGTTTCCCGGACTGGCACTTCCCGCCGACGGCATCTACGCGGCGCTGGCTTCACTGGATGGCCAGGAGCGCGAGCGTGCTAATCCAGCGCTGGTTTACATTGGAACACGCCCGACCTTTGGCGAGTCGAATCGGGTGATCGAAGTGTTCCTCCTCGATTTCGACGATGATCTCTACGGTCGACACATTTCGGTAGAGTTCGTTGACCTCGTTCGCGGAGATCGTGCGTTTGCATCCGCCGACGAACTCGTGGCGCAGATGAAGATTGACGAACAAAACGGACGAAAGATGCTGGCCGAGCGCATCGGCGAGCACGTCCTGTAACGATCCAGGGAGAGAAACGGAGCAATTGCCGATGGTACTGACCGGTGCGGAGAAGGATGCCGCAATCGAAAAGCTACTTAGCCGCGGAGTCGCCGAGGTCATCGTCCGCGATGAACTCGAGGAAAAGCTTCGTGGAGATCGGCAACTACGGGTCAAACTTGGTGTCGACCCGACGCGTCCGGACATTCATCTTGGTCACTACGTTGTGTTCCGCAAGCTCCGGGAGTTCCAGCGGCTCGGTCACAAGGTTGTCATCATTATCGGCGACTGGACCGCCCGAATTGGTGATCCGTCGGGTCGCTCTGTCCAGCGCCAGATGATGACCGAGGAAGAAGTCCGCTACAACGCTCAGACCTACCTTGATCAATTGTCGAAAGTCGTAGATGTCGACGAAGCCGAAGTTGTCTGGCAAAGCGAGTGGTTTGGTGAATTCACGCTGGAAGACGTTATTCGCTTGACGTCGAAATACACCGTTGCCCAGATGCTTACCCGGGAAGATTTCCACACCCGCTACGAAGGCGGCTCGCCCATTGCGATCACCGAGTTGCTGTATCCACTCCTGCAGGCATACGACTCGGTCGCGATCCGCTCCGACATCGAAATGGGCGGTACTGACCAGACGTTCAACCTGCTGGTGGGGAGAGACATTCAGCGCGAGAGCGGCCAGGAACCGCAGGATATCTTCACGACTCCGATCCTCGTTGGCACCGATGGTCACCAGAAGATGAGCAAGAGTCTGGATAACTACATTGCGGTAAACGACACTCCGGATGACATGTTCGGAAAGATTATGTCGATTCCGGACGAGCCAATGGTCGAGTACTACCGCCTGCTGACGGACATTTCGCTGGATGAAATCGATCAGATGCTCGAGGACGCATCATCCGGCAACGTCAATCCGCGAGATCTCAAAGCCCGGCTGGCGAAGATCATCGTTGCAGACCTTCACTCCCCTGAAGAAGCTGAGCGAGCAGAAGCAGCGTTCGACAGCGTGTATCGCCAGCATCAGTTGCCCGAGGACATGCCAGAAGTTCAGGTTGAATCCGGTTCGGGCATTCTGTCGGTGCTGACGACGGCTGGTGTCGCGAAGTCGAATCGGGAAGCCCGCCGACTTATAGAGCAGGGTGGAATCCGGCTGGACGGTGAGCGAGTGACCGATCCCGAGGCGACCGTTGAAATCAACGGTGAAATGGTGCTCCAGGCAGGCCGCCGCCGCTTCGTTCGTTTGATGTCAGCCGGGTAGTCGAGGACGTGGCAAACGAGGTCGACACCGGGCCGCCTGTGCTATAATTCGTGATGGAAAAGCGAGTACACTCGGGGTGTGGCGCAGTTGGAAGCGCGCGGCGTTTGGGACGCTGAGGTCGGAGGTTCGAGTCCTCTCACCCCGACAGGTATGCGGGAGTAACTCAGTGGTAGAGTTCCTGCCTTCCAAGCAGGCTGTCGCCGGTTCGAATCCGGTCTCCCGCTCCAGAAACCCCGTCTGGTTCATCCAGGCGGGGTTTTTGATGCGTCGTAGGCAAGGGCGTTGTGTCTCATTGATTCCTCACATCACCAGTATGCCTGGGGTGCGAAAGGGCGTTACGTGGACTTGGAACGCGTAGTTTAACGGCACCACGGTCGTCATGTTCTGGTGCGACTGTAAGGTGTTGCGATCCAGAAAGTGTAATCGGTCAGCTCCGTCCAGACTCACCCTCTGGATCAACCGTAATCCCGTCAGTCGCGTCGAGGTAACCGATGACGCGCAGCCTGTATCCGCCTTCATCCCATTCACGTTCAGATGCGATCGGCCTGGGAATGTCAGTCTACCCCTATTGAGGACGGGAGAAACTCATGCTATTATGAAGCCATCGCCTACCATTCCAATAGAGAGGGGTCTAGATGTCAATATCCGAATCCCCGGTGACTTCATCCGCGATGGCGTTTTTCGATGCCTGTGAATCGGGCAAGGGATGGGATGTCTGCAAGCAGTGGTGCCACGATTCCGCTAGCTTTTCTTGTCAGGCAGATACGCTGGCAGAAATTGCTACGCTGGAGAGCTATACAGAATGGATGAAAGGACTGCTAACTCCTATTCCAGACTTGACGTACGAAATCAGGGCGTTCGCTGTTGATTCCGAGCGAAATTCCGTCACTGTGTATGGGGTCGTGCACGGCACGCAAACAGGTGAGGGTGGGCCTGTTCCGCCAACTGGCAACAGGGTAACCGCCGACTACGTTTATGTGATGGAATTCAATGGCGAGAAGATTCAGCACATGACGAAGATATGGAATGACGGGCATACGCTGAAGCAGCTTGGCTGGGTGTAGCTGAATCAGTATCTGCATAAACCCGTCCAGTTCCAGAGCGGGTAACGCCCCCGAATTGGACCGTGATAATCGGCGAATCCGGTCTCCCGCTCCAGAAACCCCGTCTGGTTCATCCAGGCGGGGTTTGTTGTTTTCGGTGTTCTGAATTCCCTCGCTGCCGGGTGGCTATGCGGGTGGAAGAAATGAACGCAGCCGACGGATCGGCTCGCGAAACTCCACGTCCAGGGTCGGATCCGGGGCAGCGCTCAGGTCGCCTCGACTCAGTTGCCACTTGCGAAAAGCCAGTTTGGTCAACTTCTGATGCAGCCGTCGCGCATCTAGCCAGGCGCGGAACCCTTGTGACTGCAGCGTGCGTAGCTCATAGGACAGCCGCATCCGCGTCGAAGCCAGTCGCTGGTGCTCACCCGGAGTTAACTCTCCGGTGTGAACCTCACTTTCAAGATAGAGTCGTATGATTTCTGCTTCTCGACGCCACGACCGGATCAACAGCAGCAGGACAGCAACGTATCCGGGCAGCATCCCCAGGAAGACAATAACTGGAACGATAACGTAGTAGCGGAAGAAATCGTCCGGGTCGAGTGCGATCCCGATAAGTAGGGCG
>SLMJ01000019.1 GCA_007133615.1 Thermomicrobiaceae bacterium
AAAACGACGTCGGCGAGACCGTCGCGATCGACGACGGCGCGATCGTGATCAGCTACACCGGCCCGGACGAACCGGCAGTTGACACGATCAACGTCGAGATCGAGCATGGTGACGACACCGTCACCGGTAGTACCACCAAGATGTGGGCTGTTCCCGATCTGGCACTCGCGCAGGACGAAGATGTCAATCTGATCGGCACAGACCACACGGTCACCGCAACGCTGACACTGAATGGTGAGCCGATGGTGGGTGCTGAGATTCAGCTCTTCATCGACCACTCGGTGGAGAACGTTCCTGGCATCGGGCCAGGCGGAATGGGCGAGGATGTCGACGAACCGCTCCTGACGAACGATCAGGGCCAGTACAGCTTCACCTACACGCGCACAACCGCCGGAACCGAAACGATCGAAGCATTCCACCCGGATCCGGATGGAATCGCGTCTGAACCGGCATCACTCACCAAGACCTGGCAAACCGTCGGCGACTTCTACGACTGCGATGCGGTCGTTGAAGACGGCGAAAGCATCCAGGGTGCAATCGATTCCGCGAGCGAAGATGATCTCATCTGCGTTACGGAAGGAACCTACGGCGAGAACGGCGAGAGCATCGTTATCGATGTCGATGGGCTAACGCTGTTCGCGATTGATGGCCCGGAAGTGACGACGATCAGTTCCGACACCTCTGGTCCTGGTGTCGTTGGTACTCCGGGCGTTGTCGGTATCAATGCTGATGGCGTGGTGCTCGATGGATTCACCATCGATAACGTTGACAATATCGACGACAATCAATCCCGGGCTATCCGGGTCAACTCAAGCGTCGATGGAGCGATCATCCAGAACAACATTCTGGTGAACTCCTTCCGCGGCGTTCAGGGTGACTGGGACGGCCAGGGTGGCGACAACATCACGATCGATAACAACACCTTCAACACCGCTCTTGGTGTAGCCGGCACTGAACAGATGGTTAACCTGGAGATCACCGGCAACACGTTCAATACGACAGTGGAAGGTATTGGACTCGGCGAAGGTGTCGACTTCGAGATCACCGGAAACTTCTTCGCGGCCAGTGATGGAGATTACGTCGCCGACTACCGTGACCCAATCGTGACGGCTGACCTCCAGGCAATCATCGATACGAATACGTTTGAGAACGCAGTCGTAATCGATGAAAACGCGATTGTGGATGCCTAGCTGCCGTAGTCACGAACATCTATAGAGAGCCTTCGACCCCGGGCAACCAGCCCGGGGTCGTTTTTTGTGCACCTTTTGGCTCCCGCGGTCGGTTTCTCCAGTCCTTCCCGCCCATAGACATGACTTGTTATCTCCGTCACAAGATATGTAGCCAGCACTTCGTACTATGCAAAGATTTGTCACGTACGCGCTCCTCTTGTAAATTAATAATTACACACAGTGAGTCGAATTGGTGCGCCTGCCCGTCGCTGCTCGGCAACGGGTTCCTCGGCATTCCCGGAATCCCCCGACTGCGGCGTTCGCGCACCAGATCAGGAGGGGGTATCTACATGGGATTGCGCGTCCGTATTGCAACCACGATGACGGTGGTCGCCTTGTTGTTCGCGGCCCCGATCATGACGCTCGGCCAGTCCGGCGAGCACCCGCTGGCGCACCCGCAGTTCGTCGAGGTGTGGGATCGGACGGACCTTCCCGTCCAGCAGGGTGAGGTCCAGCGAACCTGGATGTGGGGGCCCGGAGCCAATACCCCGCTGATGGAAGAGGAGTACGCTGAAGCCGCCGACGGCACCCGCACCGTCCAGTACACCGACAAGTCGCGCATGGAGCTGGCGGTCGGTGCGGTCCCGCCGGATTCGGACTGGGCCATTACCCAGGGCCTGCTGGCGACCGAGCTGATGACCGGGAACCTGCAGCTCGGCGACGACACCTTCGAGCAGCACGAGCCGGCCGACATCTACGTGGCCGGCGATCCGGAGAACAATCAATCCCCGACCTATGCGCAGATGGGCGAGTTGATAGATCGGGATCCCCGGCCGACGGGTGAGGTCATTACCGAGATCCTGACACCGGAGGGGGAGATCGCCGAGGATTATCATCTTGATGTCCACGGGGTGACGGATCAGTACTACATCGAGCAGACGGACAAGAACATCGCCTCGGTGTTCTGGGCGTTCATGAACTCGACCGGAACGATCTATGAGAACGGCCAGTTTGTGGACGGTGATGTCTTCACCAACCCGTTCTACGCCATCGGGTTCCCGGTGACCGATGCCTACTGGGGCTATGTGACCGTGGACGGCGATCCCCAGAACGTGCTGATGCAGTGCTTCGAGCGTCGGTGCCTGACCTATGCGCCGCACAACGATCCTGGCTGGCAGGTGGAGTCCGGCAACATCGGCCAGCACTACTACGACTGGCGGTATGAAGAGATCGACCGCCCGGCGGATGACACAGTGTCCGATGATGCGGTGACTGATGACAGTGATGATGCCGTTACCGATGACGACGATTACGATCCCGTCCCTGGATCGATCGAGATCGTGTCCGCCGATGCGGACGTCGATGTTGGCGAGGAAGCCTCCGTGGTGGTTGAAGTGCGGGATCAACACAACAACCTGCTCTCCGGCGCGGAAGTAACAGGCGAGGTCATCAGTACGACCGGGGACAGCGGCGAGCATAGCGATCGAATGCTCGAACCGGAGCCGGCCACGACCGGGCCGGGCGGTGCGGCATCGCTGAGCTACACCGGCACGGAGTCCGGAATTGACACTG
>SLMJ01000031.1 GCA_007133615.1 Thermomicrobiaceae bacterium
ATCCCTTCTATCATCTGATGAGGGTTCGTCTCCATCAGGATCCGGTCTTTGAAGGTGAGTGGCTCAGACTCGTCCGCATTGCAGACGACGTACTTCGGGGTTTTCGTCTCAGCGGCAGCGCCGTGCCACTTTCGTCCCGCCGGGAATCCGGCCCCGCCGCGACCCAGCACGCCGGAGCGATGAACTTCGTCCAGAATCTCGTGCGGACTTTTCTCGTTCTCGAGTGTGTTCCTGAGCGCAACGTACGCCCCGAAACTCAGGGCGGACTGCAGCGACGCTGGATTGATCTGATCGATATCGTGCAGCAGCTGCCTGATTTCCCCGGTTCTGGGTGTCATCACACGAGAATGTGCGGGCGAGGAGTCGATCTTCGGCGGGTTGCTGAGGTTGTCACATGACAACGGTCCGTATTGTGAGCCATCGTGGAATGCGGCCGGGGCACAGTTACAAAGTCCGAGACAACTGCTTCGTTTCACGTGCCAGCCCTGCTCACGGGCGTGATTCATGATGCTGGAAGCACCATTCATCCAGCAGACGACGCCGTCGCAGACATACAGGGGGTTTTCCGGTTCGGGTGGAATCGAGAGCATCGAGTAGAACGTGGCCACGCCATGTGCCTTCGCTGGCGGAATACGCAGCTGATGGGCGACATCGTCGATCATCTCCAGCGTCAAGCCGTTGTGACGTGACTGCAGAATCTGAAACGCTTCCAGCACTCGTTCTGGATCCCGGTCAATGAGATCGGCAATCTCCGCGATTTCCGGACTGGATTGTCGGACGGGGACTCGATAGCTGGGCATGGGGATCCCTCTCAACGGCTCGAAGGAGCGGACGCAGTTGTTGATCACAATAACCGGTACGGGGTGACAGATTCGTTAAAAGCGTCAGAAGACCGTAGTAATTCCGGTACCTGTCGTCCGGTTCGTTGAGCCCTTTTCCGCTTCGATTGAATCCGGTAGGCTGTAGCCGGTGCACGAACCAGATGGTAGCTGGAAGGAACGCAGTTGGGGCTTCTGCAGCGATTACGCAACCATGTTGGCATGAAACCCAACCCGGTGAGTTCGTCGACGATTTCGGCCCGCCCTCGAACCGAAGGCGCGGATGTGTCCGTCAGCGTTTGCCCCTACTGCGCGGTCGGCTGCTCTCAACTCGTCTACTCCAAACACGGCCGGATCATTGACATCGAGGGCAATTACGATAGCCCAATCAATGGTGGCACCCTCTGCCCGAAAGGCGCGGCGACGTACGGCCTTCTGCACAACCCACATCGAGAAACGAAGGTCAAGTACCGGGCGCCCTACAGTGATCGCTGGGAAGAGCGATCACTGGAATGGGCAATGGATCGCATTGCCGAACGCGTCAAGCAGACCCGGGACGAGACGTTCGAGGAGACCGACGAAAATGGCGTTCCGGTGATGCGGACGCTCGGGATCGGCCACCTCGGCGGCGCGACGCTGGACAACGAAGAGAACTACCTGATCAAAAAGCTCTTCACTGCCGGGCTGGGGATCGTTGCGATCGAGAATCAGGCCAGGATATGACACTCCAGCACGGTGCCCGGTCTGGGCGCCAGGCTCGGTCGAGGTGGGGCTACCATGCCCCAGCAGTCGCTGGCGGATAGCGACTGCATCATCATCATGGGTTCGAACATGGCCGAGAATCATCCGGTCGGCTTCCGCTTCGTGATGAAAGCGAAAGAGCGCGGCGGGCAGGTGATTCACATCGACCCGCGCTTCGCCCGGACATCAGCCATGGCGGACATGCACGTACCGCTCCGGGCGGGGTCTGACCTTGCGTTTCTGGGCGGCCTGATCAACTACGTACTCGCCAGCGATCGCTGGAACAATGAGCCATTCTTCCGGGAGTTTGTCCGTCACTACACAAACGGTCCGGCGATTCTGGGCGAGGATTATCAGGACGCTGAAGACCTGGCCGGCCGGTTTTCCGGATTCGATCCGGAAACAGGTGCGTACGATCCGTCGACGTGGAGGCTCTCCGGTGAACAGGATCCGGAGATGCAAGATCCGCGGTGCGCGTTTCAGATCATCAAACGACACTTTTCCCGTTACACACCGGAAATGGTTGAAAAGATCAGCGGCGTGCCGAAAGAACACTTCCTTCAGGTTGCGGAAACGTTGCTAGAGAACTCCGGGCCGGACCGGACGTCTTCGTTCTGCTATGCCGTTGCCTGGACACAACATACGACCGGCACTCAGATCATCAGTTGTTGCGCATTGCTTCAGCTTCTGCTTGGCAACATCGGACGCCCCGGCGGTGGGATCCTGGCGCTTCGGGGACACGCGACGATTCAGGGCAGCACCGACATTCCAACGCTTTACAACCTGCTTCCGGGATATTTGCCAATGCCAGCGACTGCCGCCGGTCATGATTCACTGCAATCGTTTATCGAGACTGGTCAGCAGAAGACGGGCTGGTGGCACAACTTCCCGAAGTACATCGTCAGTCTGCTAAAGGCCTGGTACGGCCAGAACGCGACGGCCGATAACGATTACCTGTTCGATTACGTTCCGAAGATATCCGGCGACTATTCCTTCGCTTCGATGATGCCAATGATGAAGGATGGGACGATCAAGGGGCTGTTCTGCATGGGCATGAACCCGGCCGTGGGCGGACAGAATTCACGTTTGATCCGGGAAGGAATGGCGAATCTCGACTGGATGGTTATGCGGGACCCCTACGAGATCGAGTCGGCTGCGTTCTGGTATGACTCGCCGGA
>SLMJ01000154.1 GCA_007133615.1 Thermomicrobiaceae bacterium
GGTAAAGGTGGACACGGAGGTCCGTGGCTACCGGGGCGCGGGGATTGGTTTTGCGTGGTAGCCGGGCAGCTCCGTCTGCCCCATTGAATCGATAGGGTCTTGCTGGGTGAAAGCGGACACGGAGGTCCGCGGCTACTGGGGTGTGGGGATCGGTTTTGCGTGGTAGCCGGGCAGCTCCGTCTGCCCATTGAATCGATTGGGTCTTGCTGGGTGAAGGCGGACACGGAGGTCCGCGGCTACCGGGGCGTGAGGATTGGTTTTGCATGGTTGCCGGGCAGCTCCGTCTGCCCCCAGCTGAACCGGTCATTCATTCTGACGAGGTGTATCGCGTGAATCGTTTCTCTCGACCGGTTCGCCGGATCCACGTTCTTCTTTGGCAAAGAACGCGAACAGCAGGCCGGCGGCGATGATCAGGACAGCATTGACATAAAGGGCGAACGAAAAGCCACGAAGATCTGCGAACCAGCCAAGCAGGATGGGGCCGAGGACGAATCCGCCGTCGCTCATCGATCGGAACAGCCCCAACGTCGCTCCGTAGTTCTGACCCTTTGCCAGGTCAGCCACGTAGGCGGCCGGAGCCGGGCCCGCGACGCCTGTTCCGGCCCCGTAGATCGCAATCCCGACGAACAGCAGCGGAACATTCGGCGCGAAGGCCATGAGCGCGACCCCGACGCCACTGATGATCGTGCTCGGGACAATCATGTTCTTCCGGCCGAAGCGATCGATTCCCCAACCGGCGAGTGGCAGAGCGAGCACGTTCAGCACGGCGGCAACGGTCAGCAGAGCACCGATCATCGTCGCGCTCATCATCAGGTCTTCGGCACCACGGAGGGGGACAATCGTTGCCCGGCTCCCGGTACGGGTGAAGAACACCATCATCGAGACCAGCGCCACCGCCAGGAAGCTGATGTTCATGAGCAATGAGATCGCGACGGCTGATCCGCTAGTTCCCCGGCGTCTGCTGCTTCCTGCTGCGCTGCGATCAAGTGTCTCGGTTACCCGGACCGATGCCAGGATGGCGACGAGCAGGTACATAATGACGGCCGCGAGGAATACCGCTTCCAATCCGAAGGATCCACCGATGAATCCGCCGATGGACGGCCCGAAGCTCGTACCGAGCAGGAGTGATCCCTGATGCAGGCTCATCATCCGACCTCGGTTCTCTTCCGTGGAAATGTCCGCCAGTGTGGTCATCGCCGCGGTGGCGTAGACGGCCGAGCCGACGCCCTGGATCGATAGCGCCCCCATCAGTAGCCAGAAGTCGGGCGAGAGGAATGCGAGCGATGCGCCGCAGGCGGAGATTAGCGGACCACCGATCAGGAGTTTGCGCCGGCCGATCCGGTCTGCCAGTCGTCCGGCGGGGATGTTGAAGATCAGCCGGGCCACGCCGAAGGAGGTCACCAGCAGGCCGACCATGGCAGATGAGACTTCGAACGTGCGCCCGTAGAGCGGGATAACCGGAACGATCATGCCGAAGCCCATCATGTTGGTGAACATGATGATCGAGAGGGTCAGCAGCATCGGATTTTCGCGGTAGAGGCGGGGAATGCCGCCGAATCTGTCTGATGGTTCGTTCGTCCCAGTCATGCCGGCAGTATAACGCCGAACTCCGAACTACACACCAGTTGCGGCAATACGGATTTCACACGAGAACGGGACGGCCCGAAAGCCGTCCCGTAGTGATTCGGGTCGTTCAGCACCGGGGACACGACAACTGAACGAACCCTGTTACACTCAATCTCTTCCCGCTCGAACTGGTTATTATCGAGGCGGAACACCATGTTGCTGAATATGGGCCTGGATCGCTTTGACCTGCGCAACATAGTGATGCGTATCGTCGTACCAACCGCGCTGGCTCACGCTGCCAGGGCCCTGATAGTAAGAGGCAAGTGCCTGGTCTTTGTCGCCGGTATAGCGCAGCAGCCACTCGAGGTAGACGACACCAGCCATGATGTTCTCTGATGCACTGCCGGCGATATCGAGCTCGCGACCGACGAGTGACTGTGAGATCCAGCCGCCTGTCGCAGGCATGACCTGCATGACACCCAGCGCGCCAGAAGAACTGACTGCACCTTGATTCCAGCCGCTCTCCTGCCAGGCAACCGCCTTGACCAGTGCCGGATCGAGCCCATAGGCGACAGCAGTTTCGTGCAGCATCGTCTCAACGTCGCCGGACGGTGCCGGCTGGCTCGGTTCTGTGGGCGTTGAGGTGTCAGCGACCTCGGCGTTGCCACCAGCCCCGCCCGGGATAACGAGTTGCTGGCCCGGGTAGATCAGGTTCTGGTCTGGTACTGAAGCGCGATTCGCCTCGACAAGTTGCGCGACCGTGATCCCGAAGTGGCTTGCGATCGACCAGAGTGTATCGCCGGATTTGACCTCGTATGTGTCAGTTACCGGGCTGGACTGCTCGGTTGAACCAGCCGTTGACTGCGTCTCGACTGCGCCGAGCGAGAGCCGCTGGCCGGCGTGGATCAGGTTCGGATTCTGAATGCCGTTGATCTGCGCAAGACGTTCAACTGACATGCCGTGGCGTTGCGCGATGCTGAAGAGCGTATCTCCCGGGTTGATCTCATAGGAATCTGAGGCCATTGCCGGGGTTACGCTGGCGAGTGTGAGGGCGAGTGCCCCGAATGCGATGAGCGACGTACGTCGGATCGAGCTGGTCCCAAACATGCAATGTCTCCTTATACCGGCCGCTGGAAGGTGCCCACAGCGGCCGCGACTA
>SLMJ01000052.1 GCA_007133615.1 Thermomicrobiaceae bacterium
CCTGTTCCGGGCAAAGTTGCATGATTGTGCAGATGCCGGCGAAACAGTTGGTCCCGGCTTTGATGCGAGTCTATGAAACACACAAAACGCGGAATTGAGGCCGACATGCTCAATCGGATTATTGTCCCACTTGACGGTTCACAGCTTTCCCATGCAGCTCTGCCGCTGGCGCGATCACTCGCCGGCCGAACGGGGGCGGCGATCACGCTCGTCAGCGTTATCGATCCTCCGCGCGACTTCTTCATCGTTCCGCAAGATTCTTCCGCGACAAGACTGCGGCCGAAAGATGTCGATCATCTGGCTGAAGAAGAGAAACGGTTACAGGAGTATCTCGACAGGATCAAGACCACATTCGAGCACATCCGCGTCAGCACGGATATTCGTCTCGGAAACGCCGCGGAAGAGATCCTCGATGCCGCCGGCGTCAGACCGGAAACGGCGATCGTGATGGCAAGCCACGGCCGATCGGGTTTCGGACGCGTACTGCTCGGGAGTGTTGCCAATCGCGTCGTCCAAACAACATCGGTCCCGGTGTTCATCGTCCGTGCATCCACCGACTCGCAGGCGGAGTACGGGAAGCAGAAAGTAAACAATGTGGCCGTAGCGCTGGACGGTTCCCGTCTCGCCGAACAAGCGCTGGATAAGGCCTACAGCATCTTCCAGAACAACGTCCGTTACACGATATTGCGGATCGTCGAGCCGATTGCGCCAGGTCAGGCGTACTCTTCGGAGATGATCGCCAACTACGAACGCGAAGCGCGGGAAGCGGCGGAGGATTATCTCGAGACCGTTTCGGAAACCCTGAAAGCCCGCGGAGCGACGGTGTCTGCAGATGTCCGAGTAACGCAGCCGGCCGGTGGGATCAGGCGAATCGCCGACGAGTTCGGCGCCGATATGATCGCGATGACGACGCACGGTCGCTCCGGGATGAATCGCTTCCTGATGGGATCGGTTGCCGAGCGCGTCTTGCACGAGGCTGATCGTCCAGTCATGATTATTCGCGGGAGCGTGGACGAGTAATCGACCGAAACGCGCGTTCCAACAGCAAAACGGCCCTCACTGGAGATTCCGGTGAGGGCGAATTTCATCTGGAGCGGCCCCGATGACCGAGCAAGACAACGGCGACGAGCAGAAACCGAAAGACTATCTCGGCCGGATTCTGATCGGTTTCATCCTTCTGGCGGCATTTCTCTGGCTGTTGGTTTACCTGTTCTAATCCGGCAATGTGTAGGCAACAAATGTTGATCGCCCGTCGATACTTCCAGCGACCACCTCCCCGTCTGGATACTCCTGCTGCAAGGCATCCAGCACCGGACGGTACTGCCCAACGAGGATAAACACAGGACGGCCGCGGTCTCGATCCACGTCCAGCCCGAATCGGCCGAACTCATCTGAGCGGTCCGTCCCCTGCGCATCAGGAGCAAGAAACCGGCGTGGCTGGTAATCGAACGACCAGCGTTCTGACATGAAGTACACAAACGTATCGTCCGGCAATTCCTGGATATGCATCGAGGCGTCATAGAACTCCTCGGCAAAGATCCACCGCTGGGTTTCCGATTCTCCATGTTCGTAGAAATAGTTGCGCAGATCGGTCGAGACACCCGCCCCGAGAAGCACGGCGAATCCGGTGACCGCGATCCAGGTGATTACCGGACGATAGGAGCTCCGGGTGATCTTGATAACCTCGAGGATTCCAATTGCCGAAAACATTGCGAGAAACGGTGCAATTACAAGCGTCCGCCTCATTTCTCCCTGCTCGGTAAGCACCGTCGCGAACGGCATCAGAAGAACAAGCATCGTTCCGAGCCAGACGATCGGGGAACGGATGCGCACCAGGGAGAGGATCATCCCGGCAAGTCCGAGTCCCAGCAGAACATGCGGCACAACCGCAGTGATCCCCGTAGCATCTACGGAATCAACTTCCGGTGAAAAAGACAACCGAGACCAGAAGGACAGATACTCCTCCAGCACGAACCCGGCTTGCGCCAGCGGCCCATCGAGCTGCTGCCACTGGTCAGTGTCTCGCACTGAGTGTCGGGTGATTGACTGCGAATACATCGCGTAGTTGCTCAGGACAAACCAGAACATCGGCAACAGCGAGGCCAGCAATGCGCCCGCAAAGGCAGATCCCTGAGCCAGAACATCCCGCGGTTCGATCGACCACCGGGACGCCAGGAAGCCGCCGACAAACAGGCAGAGGATGAGAAGGGTCAGTGGGTGAGCGTTGTAGACATAAATGCCAGCTCCGGACATTGCCCCGGCAACCGCCCACCAGACCGGCGTGCCGCTTCGTGTTGCCTGCGCAATCGCGCCGACTGTGAGAATCACCCACAATGGCCACGCAGGCAACGGAAAGGCGATGCGGGAGTAGTGGATGTGCCATCCCAGCACGGTCAGAAGCGATGCGGATAGCAATCCCGTGGGAACGCCAAGACTCCGCCGGACAACCAGATAGA
This sequence comes from Thermomicrobiaceae bacterium, assembly GCA_007133615.1. GTDB lineage: Bacteria > Chloroflexota > Chloroflexia > Thermomicrobiales > Thermomicrobiaceae > SLMJ01. The sequence continues at coordinate 2,457 of SLMJ01000052.1, forward strand.
GCGCCGGAATCGCCAGCGTTCCAAAAATCACCGCGCTGATCCGGACGGCGAACACCGTATTTTCCCAGATCCAGACCGTCAGAGCCGCAAGATAGAACGGCGCGGTCGGTTGTCCAAGGGCTGATGGGGAGTAGGGGTCGATAAGGCCTTCCCGAAGGACACGTTGGCCTTCCATGCCCACAATCGCTTCGTCGCCGTGAAGCCCGGTGGGAATCGAGGTCAGGTTGACGAGTCGGAGAAGTAGCGCGACACCGGTGATGAGGAGCACCAGAACGATGAGTTCCCACCGAGATCCAAACACGCTCCCGACGTCAGTTCGTTTCTGACTGACGTCTGCGCGCAGATTGCTGGAATCAGGTTCGGGATTGCTCAGGACCACGCCCATTCACTGGTAGATGGGTTCGCCATCACTGTCGACTGCCATGATCGGCCGCTGGAGGCGAGTCTATCAGCCCTTTCGAATCGCAGAATCAACCTGCTGCTTGTTCGAGACGAAACCACGGACTATCGTGTCTCAATCGACGGCTGTTCAGCGAAACGAAAGGGGAAAACGCAATGTCCCGTGAGGTGCTGGAGAAGACGCTGCAACTGGCGACCGCCGCTTTCGGGCTGGTCGCAGCGCTGGCCTGGAACGACGCGATCCAGACGCTCTTCACCCAGATCTTCGGGGATGCAGCGGACGTCATGGCGAAGTTTCTCTACGCGATCATCATCACGGTGATCGTTGTCTTCGCCACAATCCGGCTGGCCCGATTGCAGGAACGAGTGGTCCGGGAGGAAGAATCGGAGACCTAGCCGATCGAGATATCCCGAACGAACGTCCAGAACGAGTAGAGTTGGGTACCGATTGCCAGGACACCAATTAGCATACCGACGATCGCCAGAATCCGCTCACGAACGTTGACGTGCTCTTCTTCCATCAGGCCAATGCCTGCCATCAGGGCGCCAAGCCCGAGCAGCGCGCCCAGGAACGGCGTGGGAAGGACGTAGATGCTGGTCATCGCGATGAGGCCGAGGAGCGGCGCCAGCGCGGCGGACTGCCGGATCCCCTCCGCGGGTCGACCCGGTTCGCGGCCAGCGGCAACTACCCGGGATGCGATCCCCGCAGCAGCACCGGCAGTGATCAGCAGCGCGCCGAATGCAACACCGGATACCAGGCCGAACATTGGCCAGGGTGGGGGGACGAATCCCCATTCGAACTGGAACCAGTGAATCACTCCGCCGATGTAGAGACCGAAGGGAATGATAAGGATCGACCAGCGCGTTCGAAGCGCATACCCACCGACTGCTCCCAGAAGGACCAGAACGGTGAACCAGCCGAGAACCCAGCCAGTGTTATCGATATACGTGGGCAGCGTCGTAACGTCGTAGGGCCACAGCCAGCCGGAGAGAAGCAGGACAGCAGAGATCCCGGCAAACCGCCCCCAGAAACTGAAGCGCTCGGTCTTGAAACGATCGGTGTTGGCGAATATCTGTGGCATCGGCTCGGATATCACTACGGTCACCTCGAATGCTCGGATGGAATGCGGTTACGGCTGTGCCGCATCGGTTCTTCCAGAGAACCACTGCTATAACGTACGAGGAGGGAAACGGCGTCGTCATTCAGATCCCGACTTTCCTCCTTCATTACCTATGGGGGATGCTCGACCCTGTCGTAACGAGCGTCCGGTCCCGTGGCGAGCAAGCGCGATCCGAAGGCAACGTTCAGGACTCGCGTTTTGCAGCCTCATCGCTACCGGGCCGCAAGGTAAATTCGAGCAGGAATCGTTCCGCCTCGTTCAACGCGGCGTGCATCTTCGTCTGTCGATCAAATGTACCGGCTATTCGCCGGGATTCCGCGAACACCGTGAGTTCATCTTCCCGGAACGGCCACGGTGATACTTCCAGCTCGTCCTCCTCGGCCCCGGGAGCAATAGTATAGTCCCCGATTGTGACACCATCCTGGCCGACGCCGCCGCAGATCATGAGCGACATGCCATCCCAGGTGCTGATCAACTGCTGATTGCGCTGGAGCACCTCTGGATCAACCAGATCCTCGTATTTGTGGTCCTGGCCGAGACTCTCGATCAGTTCCTGCTGAGAAGCGCGCTCCCGGCGCAGATAGGTGTCAACCTGGAGCTTCTCATTCCTCGGCGCGTCATCAGAAGGACCGAACTGCTCGAACAACCACGTTCCATGCATCGAAATCAACAGGGCAGGGTAACGGCCGAAGATCATGGCGTACCGACGGGCGCGTCCCCAGATCTGCAGATGGTTCTTTCGCGGCATCTCCCGGAATGCGTAGGGCAGGCCGGTCTCGGGATTCAATGTCGGCGACGCTTCCCACTGCAACCAGCCGATGTCATGCTGCTCGGCAGCAAGGCAAATCTCTTCGTATGGCTGGAAGTAGCCATCGTCTCCAGCGGCCCAGGCTCGAGCAAGCTGCCCGGAGACCCAGGCATGAGCCGGTTGTGAGATGAGAAGGACACCGTCGATGTCTGGACGTATCAGCATCGGTTATTGCTCCACGTTATCCGCATGCGGTTCAACACATTATCCGTATGAGATAACTGACTTCCGCCGTCGGGCGGAATCTCTGCCATGCGGGTAATGACTGAACACCTTGTACGTACAGTAAACCAGAAAGACCGGTTACGATGCAAGGACATCGGTTATACCGACGAGATACACCCCGGCGAGGCCCAGTAAGCCGGTTACGATCAGATAATACACGGTGGGGATTATCGTCCGTCGCAATACCGCACCTTCCTGCCCCAGAACGCCGACCGTCGCTGATACGGCAACCACGTTATGGATCGCGATCATGTTCCCGGCAGCCGCACCGACGGCTTGAAGCGAGACCATAAACGCAGCCGGCAACGCCAGTTGCTCGGCCACACTGAACTGGAACAGGCTGAACATCAGGTTGCTAATCGTATTACTTCCGGCAATGAATGCCCCAAGCGCGCCGATTGCCGGCGATATCATCGGCCACTCGCCTCCGGCATTGCCGGCAACCCACGCCGCCATCGCGACAGGCATACTCTCCAGGTCCTGCGCGTTGACATCGGAATTGATGTAAACGCGCACCATCGGCACCGCAAACAGCAAGACAACTCCGGCTCCCAGCAGGGTCCGGCTCGAGTCTTTCGTCGCACTCACCAGATCGGGCCACTTCATCCGATGCAGCAGCGCCGTCAGGGCGACTACCAGGATGAGGATCGTTCCCGGCACGTAGAGCGGGGTACTGCTCGCCGTTACACCGGTACCAAAAATGTCCGACCATTCTATCCGCAACGCATCCTGCAACCAGCTCTGCGCTGGTGAACCCGGAATCCGGGTCGCCACCAGCAACCCGGCGAGTAAGCCGTACGGCAGCCATGCTTTCCACGCCGGGATTGGACGATCGAGCGGCGGCGGATCGGACTGGGGCACCGTCCGGCTCAACCATTCGGGCAGCCATTCCTCCCGTGGCGGGAAATCCCACGGTTGTTTGGGGATGAGGAATCCACGTCTGGCTGCGTAGACGACGATCACCATCCCGATCATTGCCCCGAGCAACGAGGGAAATTCGGGGCCGAGTAACACCCCGGTCAATGCGTAGGGAATGCTGAAGGCGAGACCAGCGAAGATTGCGAACGGAGCGATCGACAGGCCCTCGGTCCAGGAGCGATTGCTCCCGAAGAACCGGGTCATCATCACCACCATCAGCAGTGGCATCGGAATGCCGGCGATCCCGTGGATAATTGCCGCGTAGGCTGTGATCGTTTGTCGGTATTCCTCGAAGGTCGTCCCGGCAGCCTCGAGTTGAGCGGTCAGTTCCGGACTAAGCAGTCCGCCCGTCACTCCGACGATCACCGGTGTACCGACCGCCCCGAAAGTCACCGGCGTGCTCTGAATCATCATGCCAAGAACGACGGCGGCCATAGCGGGGAATCCGATCGCCACCAGCAGTGGCCCGACGATTGCCGCCGGGGTTCCGAATCCGGACGCTCCCTCGATGAAGGAACCGAACAACCAGGCGATGATGATCACCTGCACACGCCGGTCTTCACTGATCGTGGCAAACCCCTGACGGATCGTCTGGATCGCTCCCGTGTACCGCAGGGTATTCAGCAGCAGGATTGCGCCAAGAATGATGTAGAGGATGTCAAAGGTAACGAAGAGGCCCTGGATCGTCGACGCAACCAGACGAGCAAGACCGACATCCCAGAGGAACAACGCGATCGCGATCGTAGTCAGGTAGACCAGCGGCATCGTGCGTTTTGCCGGCCAGCGCAGCCCGACGAGCAACACTGCTGCCAGTACGATTGGTAACGCGGCGAGCAGCGCCTGAACACCGGGAGTCATACGTTAATTGGCCTGATACTCTTTGCGGATCCTGCCCATAGCGTACGCATCAACGAAAGAGCCATCACGAAACGCAAAATCAGATCGAGTCCCTTCGATCACGAATCCATGTGATTCGTACAGGTGGATCCCCGGGACGTTGTCAGTATAAACATCCAGTTCGATGCGATGGAGATCAAGCCAGTTATCAGCCAGGTCCAGGAGCGCCTCGAGTAAGGAGGTCCCTACACCACGACCCTGTTCATCGTCACGTACCATCATGCCGATCTGGCCAACGCGCCGTCGTCTCGGATGAGGCTCGACCCAGAGGCCAGCCATGCCGATGACGTGACCAGCCCGCTCAGCAACAAGACGATACATACCATCTGGGGTACTGGCCCACCGTTCCCTGAGAGCCGCCTTCGTCTGAAAGGGCATCTGCAATGTACCGTGACGGACTCCAGGACAGTTTGAAATCTCAAACACAGCATCCGCGTCCTCAGGCTCGGCCGCACGAACAATCAGGTCATCGGATGGATACTCTCGAGGTTCCACGAGGCCTTACTCCCGAGTGTTTGTCTGGTTGACTGGGTCCGGAGTATACGCCTGGCGAATCCCGCTAACAAAATCCCGGAACGAAAATCGGCATCGCCCCGGGATAGATACCGGTTCCTGTGTCACGAGTTCACGCGTGGCGCCGTGCTCGCTCCAGCACCTCGCCGAACCAGTCCAGTCCAGCTGGTATCGACGGTTGGAGCAGGACGCACAGGTCATCGACGCCAGCCGTGGCGTACCGCGCAATTTCCCCTGCGACATCATCGGCAGATCCGGTGATGGGGTTTGCCCCCGGAACCATGAAGGCACCGTCCGGGTGACAGACACCGATCGCCACGACAGTACGCATGGAGTCCGGATCAACTCCGTGCCGATCGAGGGATTCCCGGCTGCGTTCGAACTTCGCGCGGAAGTGGTCAACGTGGCTGTCTTCGAATGCGATCCAGCAACTCCAGCCGTGTGCATACTCCGCGGTCAGTCGCATCATCCGTGGACCACCCTGCATGGAACCGATCAGAATCTCCGGGCCGTCCGGCCGAGGTCCTCGCGGCAGCAACTCCGCAGTCTCCGCCTTGCAGAACGTCCCGTCCAGCGTCACCTGCTCCCCTCGCAACATCGGTATGAGAACCTTTAGTGATTCCTCGAACCGGCTCACCCGGCGATCCCAGGGGATGCCATGGAACTGGTGCTCGCTATAGAAATCGCCCGCGCCAAGTCCCAGCACCAGCCTGCCATCCGACAGCGCATCCACCGTCTCCGACATGTTCGCCAGAAGTGCCGGATTCCGAAGCCCCATGTTGCTGACCATCGTGCCGAGCTCCACCCGGGTGGTCACTGCAGCCAGTGCCGAGAGCAACGTCCAGCACTCCCAGAATCCAGAACGAAGGCCACGGTACTCTTCGGGCAGTTCGTATCCGTGCGCCGCGAAGTCCAGGTACGTTTCGTGATAGAGATGATCGGTCAACCAGAGCGAGTCAATGCCGATCTCCTCGGCATACCGACCGAGTTCCACGACCTGTCGCGCGGTTGGTGTCTGACCCGCCATTGATCCGGACCAGTGCGGCAGGATCATTCCGATTCGCATCGCTGCCTCGATTCCAGGGGTGAACACCTGCGGCTCATATTCAGCTCGCCGGTGCGATGTTCTTGTTCAGTCGAAACAGGTTTTCCGGGTCCCAGGACGCCTTTGCCTGGGCCAGTCGGCGATAGATCTCCGGCTCATACGCTGCCTGGATCCGGTCCGCGCCCTCTTCTTCGGTCAGGAAGTTCACGTAGACCCCGCCGGTCGAGTAGGGACGGATATCAGCGTGGAAATCCCGCGCCCACTGGATATGCTCATCCGAGCCAACGGGCTCGTCCCAGGCACCCTGCATGGCGATGACGTACTCGGCATCGCGGTGACTGATCGCGCCCTTTTCCACCGAAACACGCTTTGTTGCTCCACCCAGATGCATGCAGAGCATTGACGAGTGCGGAGAGGTGAATCGGCTGCAGTGATCCAGCATGATCGATCCGAGTTCATCGTCTACTCGTGCGACGTACTCAGACTTCCAGTAGTAGTTGCGGCCACGCGGCTGACCGGAATCAAGAAACGACTGGTGCGTGATGTAGTCCTTCGGGCCGATCGTATCCGCCAGCGGTTCACCGAACGCCTTGACTGGTGCAAGTGCGTTCATGCCGTCATCCGGTTCACCTGCATAGAACGCCACGATTCCCGCAACCGGTTTCCCGTGAACCTCTTCCGGCAGGAACGGAGCAGGCGGGGCGATACGCAGGACCAGCAATGCCGTGACCTCTTCCGGAGCGGACTCTGTGAACTCCCGGAAGAAACGAATGACATCAGCTGCCCGCTCCATCGGATGCATGACCAGACCAGCTGCGACTGTCGGTCCGATTTCCCGGGCTTCGAATTCGAACTCCGTCACCACACCGAAGTTCCCGCCACCGCCCCGGATCGCCCAGAACAGATCGGCGTTCTCATTCTCACTCGCCCGCCGGATCTGACCATCAGCGGTCACGATCTCAACCGATTTGAGGTGGTCCGCGGTGTGTCCCCACTTGCGGGTCAGCCAGCCGAAGCCGCCGCCGAGCGTCAATCCTGCGACTCCGGTGGTAGATATAATCCCTGATGGGACGGCAAGCCCGTAGGGTTGCGTCACCTGATCGACATCTCCCCAGACGGCTCCTGGCTGCACACGAACGGTCCGGCTCGATTCATCCACCTGAATGTTCTTCATCAGTGAGCAATCGATCATCAACCCGTCATCACACACCGCCATGCCCGCGATGTTGTGACCACCACCCCGAATGGACAGCGGCAGTCCGGATGATTTAGCCGCCTGTACGGCGAGGGAGACATCGTTCGCACTTCGGCAACGCGCGATCAGGGCCGGATGACGATCAATCATCCCGTTCCAGAGCGAGCGGGCCTCGTCATACCGTGGGTCACCAGATTGAACGACATCAGCATTCGAATGCTGTCGCAGGAACTGTTCAGCTCCAGCCTGAAGATCCGGGGAAACAGCAGAGGTCAGATGTTCGGCCATCATCCTGTCCTTTCCTGAAAATCTCGCCAGTGAGCACCGGTCGAGTTGCTGCACCTGCCTCCAGAATGATCAGTTGCCAGCGGATCAACCATGCAGTTCGACTTACAGGAGTAGCCCGAAGGCCGAAGCTGTAAGTAATCCCACGATACGGTCGGGACCCATGGCTCTGCTAGAATCGGATTACTTCACAACTCGAGTGGAACGGAACGCAGAGATGAGCGATTCAGGCTCCACTTCGTTTGGCACTCTGTTGCGACAGCGTCGAGTGGCCGCTCGCTTTACCCAGGAAGCTCTTGCGGAGGCCGCCGGCGTCAGCACCAGGGCAATCACCGATCTGGAACGCGGGGTAATCCGGGCTCCTCGCCGGGATACGCTGGAACTGCTAGCTGACGCGCTTGAACTCTCCGGGGATGAGCGGGAGGAGTGGCGAAAGCTGCGAGCAGATCTTTCGGCCAGACTGTCTGACACCACGCCTGGCGATCGCCTGCCTCAGCCACCAAACCAGCTCATCGGACGTGAGCGCGAAGTCAACGCGCTGGTCAATCTACTCACTCACGCGGATACCCGCCTCATCACGGTAACCGGTCCCGGAGGAGTCGGAAAAACCAGAGTTGCCCTGGCTGTGGCGCATGCCATGTCCGGGAGCTTCCGGGACGGGATCCACTTCATCGAACTTGCATCGATTCAGGATCCAGACCTCGTATTGCCGGCAATCGCCCAGCAACTGGGACTTCGAGAAACCAACCCGGAGGCGACCCGAAAGCGATTGAAAGCTGTACTGGCCAGTCGCCAGATTCTGCTGATACTCGACAATATGGAGCACCTGCGACCAGCCGCGGGAGACATCTCGGAACTCCTGGCGCATTCCGACACGGTAACGATTC
>SLMJ01000180.1 GCA_007133615.1 Thermomicrobiaceae bacterium
GCGGAGATGATGGTCGATGGTCTCTCCGAAAAGGAAGCGCAGTCGATCAGCCGCCGGCTCCGGGGGGATGAGGGTTACCTGGATCTCGATCCCGGCGAGCTCAACGAGCATATTAATTCGATGCGCAACGACATCGGAGCCCCCGAACCAGAGGAGCCGGCCGGGCAGAAGGTGGAGCGGGATGTATCCGCCGCGTTGTCCGAGATTGGCGGTGGCGAAAGCGACATATCCCGTGAGATTGAACGGCTCGGTATCCATCTAGGTCAGGTTGCCTCGGGTGACCTTGATACCGAACTCTCGGCGAAACAATTGCGAGCGCTCAAACGGTTGATTGACCTCGCGCTGCAGGCACAGCGGGAAGGGTGATCGGGGGCACGGCTTGCTGGGGTAGTCTCCGGATCGCTTCACTCGGGGATCTGTTTCGTCCAAGCCAGACTGATTTCCATGCTGCTTCCTCTACTGCCACATCGACCGGAGAACGACATCATGGTGTTTGCCGGAACGAAGGAAACCGAATAGGACGTCGCTCCCACTGGTGTCATTTCGACCGGAGCGCGACGTCCAGGTGTTCGCTTCATTAGAGGCAACCACGTTTGACCCCGCGCAGAGTGGAGAAATCCGAGCGCTGAACGGGATTCCTCCTGGTTTCTCAGATCCCTCCGCTGCGTTCGGCGCCTGAATCCACGGTTCCTGCGAACAGAACAAGTTGAGCGCCTCACGAAGCCTGCACTGAGCTTGCCGAACGTGGTCGGGATGACAGAGGGGAGGTTCGGCGCCTGAATCCACGGTTCTCACGAACGTAACAAGACATGCGCCTCAGGAAGCCTGCACTGAGCTTACCGAACGTGGTCGGGATGACCGCGAGGGGATAAGTCTGGTCACCTCATTCATGAAGAGGTGACCAGGACGAAGGATGATCGCGAAACATCACCAATGTCTGGATGACGGCCCACTGGCTACGGGGCGTGAGCCGGTTCGACGACCTGTGCCATGGCCGCCTGGGCCGCCTTCAACGTCCGCTCAACGTCTTCATCATCGTGAGCCAGTGAGATGTAGAACTTCTCGCCGGGATTGAGGAAGAGCCCCTCGCGAATCAGGTTCAGGCCGAATTCGCGACCTTTCGGGCGATCGGTCTTCAACACTGCCGGATAATCGGCCGGGGCCTCGGTGGTAAAGAACACCTGGAAAACGGGCCCCTCGCCGGCAATCTGAATCTGCTGTCCGGCACTCTCCGCAATCGAATGCAGTCCGGCCTTGAGTTGCTCTGCCGTGGAATAGAGTTTTTCGTAGACGCCGTCTTCAGCCAGCACGTCCAGCGTGGCGAGTCCGGCGCTGGAGGCAAGTGGATTGCCGTTCATGGTGCCACCGAGGTGTGCCAGCGGCGCGACGCCCCGGCGCTCGGACCGGGTCACGTCGATAATATCCCGCCGCCCGGCAACCGCCGCGAGCGGGTACCCACCAGCGATCGCTTTACCGTAGGTCGCGAGATCCGGCACAACGCCATACTTCTCCTGGGCTCCACCGTAGGCGAGCCGGAATCCGGTGACGATCTCGTCAAACACGAGCAGAACACCGTATTTCTCTGTCAGTTCGCGCAGAGATTGGAGAAAACCCGGGGCGGGAATCAGTGCTCGCTGCAGTGGCTCGCAGATAACTGCGGCAATCTGATCGCCGAAATCGCGGAGGATCTGTTCCGTGAGTTCGGTGTCATTCCAGCGGGAAACAAGCACATCCGCCTCGATCTGTCCGGGAATTCCGGCGGAGTCCGGGATCGGTTTCGGATACTCGGTCTGTTTGGGGGCCATTGCGCTCATCATCGAATAGTCGTTGACGCCGTGAAAGCCACCTTCAAACTTGAGGATCTTCGGTTTGCCCGTGTAGGTTCGGGCAATGCGCATGGCATGAAATGTCGCCTCAGTGCCGGTGCTAACGTATTTCACGGATTCGGCGCAGGGAATCGCATCCACCAGCCGCTCTGCCAGCTCAATTGCCGGTCGCGTGAGTGTGTAGAAGGTCGACCCTTTCGCTGCCTGCTCTTGAACGGCCTGGACGACACGTGGATGAGCATGTCCGATGAGCATCGGTCCGGAACCGAGCAGATAATCAATGTACTCGTTCCCATCGACGTCGAAAACCTTGCTTCCGGCGCCGTGGTCAATCACGATCGCGAGCTCGGGCGGGAGTTTGAATGCTCCCGGACTCCCACCCATCAGATGCTCTGCCTGATCGATCAGATACTGGTGAACGTTGCTGCGGTCCGGCATGGTCTGGCCCTACTTTCCGGGTTAATACCTTACCGGGCAGCGCCGCTTACTCGCCGTTGGAACTCGAAACCGCCACTGCCCGGGACGATATCGACTGATGTTCTGGCAGGTTAGCTGGTAGACGCCAGTCTGGCAACTGCTTTGAGACTCGAGGAATGACAAACGTCTTGCTCCGGAGAACGCCGGGGATGCGATTGAGGCGCTCGGAGACGAAATCGTAGAGGGCGTCGATGCTCTGGGCGTGGACCTGGAGACTGATGTCCCGGTCGCCCGTGGTGAGGCCGACATAACATACTTCATCTACCCGGGAGACCTCATCCGCGACGCTCTGGACTTTGCCGAGCTCGACTTCCAGGAACACGTCGGCCGTCACTTCATAACCCACCGCCCGCGGATTGACGATGGCTGCGAGATGCACGACGCCATCCTGAACCAGCCGGTCGATTCGGGCGCGAACCGTACGTTCCGCGATGCCGAGGTTCCGCGCGATCTCGGCGCTGGGCCTGCGGCTGTCTTCCTGAAGACAGGTAATGATCGCACGGTCGATATGGTCGATAATCCGGGACATAACGGTAACCTTCCACTCCACAAAATAGTTGTCTGATGCCGAGGTGGTCAGCGCTTCGCGCAGCAGATCACCAACCCGCTGCGTCGGAGCTCACCACGTGATTCATCGTCGAACCAGATTGCCGGTCAGCCCACGCCGGACCGAACCGCGCCAAACAGCCTGTAAATCAGGGCTGTTCAACCGCATCCCGGTTCACGGCGACGTCGCCGCGCGCCAGGAGAAGCAATGCAATGATCACGATATTTGTGAAAACCAGGACGAACTGGGGCTGGATCGCCGCTATGATCAGCCCGATCGGAGCGAGGATTAGCCCGATCGCGATGGATAGCTGGAGCCGTTTGAAGATCAGGATTCCAGTCAGGATGTGGAGGGTGGCCATCGTGAAGAAGACGCCTGCGCCCGATGTGGTGGCGAGATCCCCTTCCAGATATCCGAATAGCCCCCATCCGGCTCCGGTAACGATGAATCCACTGGCAGCGACCAGAACGTTCCCCGGAAACGCGGTTCCGTTCGCCTGGCCTGGTTGCTGATCCATGCTTTCTGGCTCCACCTGTTCAGTCCCCCGGTGTTCACGCTGCGAAATCTTGCTGGGCCAATCCTAACAGGATTTCGCGATGCGGAACAGGGGGTGGCGTGTCAGGCTGTTTTCGGCTGCTTTGGATCCCTCGAATGATAGTAGAATGGTGGGTAAGGATTTTCGTTCGGACATGCATCGACCTTATTCTGGAGCTGCACGCTGATAATGACAGGCCAATTGACAATTCCCGGTGATACCAGAGTTGCTGTTTCGACCGATTCATCGCGCATTACCTACCTCGGGCACGCCACGACGATGATCGAGATGGACGGCAATCGCATTCTCACCGACCCACTCCTGCGTCAACGCACCGTACATCTGCGCCGGGCGATGCGGCTGGAGTCTCGAAGGCGATATCAGACGCCGGACATCGTGCTCATTTCTCATATGCATCTGGATCATCTGGATCTTCCATCGCTCCGCCAACTTCCGCCTGCAGTGCGGGTTTTCGGCCCGACGGGTTCAGGTCAGGTGCTCCGAAGAGCGGGGCTGATGAACGTGGTTGAACTTCAGGCCGGACAGGCCCATTCCGTTGGCAATCTGGTTATCGAAGCGACGCCGGCGAATCACGACGGAGGTCGTCCACCGTTTGGCCCGACCGGGGAGGCAATCGGGTTCCTTGTTCACGGGAGCTCTTCGATCTACTTTGCCGGTGACACCGATCTGTTTGACGAAATGTCCTCTCTTGCGCCGGAGCTCGATGTCGCGCTGTTGCCGGTCTGGGGCTGGGGGCCGTCGCTCGGAGAGGGCCATCTCGACCCGGATCGCGCAGCTACCGCCTTGAGCCGGATGAATCCGAAACTGGCCGTTCCGATACACTGGGGTACGCTGTGCCCGATCGGCCTGAAGTGGACCCGACCCGAGTTTCTAACCCGCCCGCCGCTGGAGTTTGTCCGGGCAGCCAATCTGGAAGCGCCGGATGTGGAGGTGCGGGTTGTCAAGCCGGGTGGCGCACTGGAGTTCGAACGCTCGACCATCTGATGGACGCGCGACATGCATCTCATACGCCGGATCATCGTCATCTGGGCAATCGATGCACTTGCCCTGTGGCTGCTGGCGCCTGTCGTTCCAGGGCTGGAACTGACCAGCTGGACCTGGGCGATCTGGTCGGTCGCAGTCATCGGTTTGCTGAACGCCCTGGTCCGGCCATTCCTGCTCGTGGTCACGCTTCCCTTCACCGTCCTGACGCTCGGGCTGTTCTCACTGGTCCTGAATGCGTTCATCATCCTCCTGGCTGATCTTGCGCTTCCCGGCCTTGCCGTGGCCGATATCGTCGCCGCCTTCTGGACCGTCCTCGGAATCGCTCTCATCAACACCTTTGTCACCGGCCTTCTCTCCATCAATGACGACGAATCCTTTTACCGGAACGTCATTCTCGGGTTTGCCCGGCGTTCAGACTCCGCCTACGGGACGAAAAAGCCAGGCGTCGTCATGATCGAAATCGATGGATTGTCGGATCGTGGGCTGCATGAAGCGCTGGACTCCGGATACATGCCCGTATTGAAGCGCTGGCTGAATGAGGGACGATTCCGGATGCAGCGCTGGAACTGCGGTTTGCCGTCACAGACGTCATCCAGTCAGGCCGGGATTCTCTACGGGCGAAATGACGAGATACCTGCGTTCCGGTGGTATGAAAAAGACCGCCAGCAGATGATGATTTCCAACCGCCCCTGGACGGCGTCGGAGATCCACAAGCGTGTATCCGATGGCTCCGGACTGCTGGCGGACCAGGGATCGAGCCTGAGCAATCTGGTTTCAGGAGATGCGCCGTATTCTGCTATGACGTTGAGTTCCCTGCTCGACGGTCCTGGCGCGATCCGGCAGAGAAGCTACGGATACTACCTGCTCTTCCTTAACCCGTATTCTTTTTCACGCACACTGGTGCTGATGGTCTGGGAGGTTATCCGGGAGATCGGGCAGCGGTGTCGTGCCCGATTGCACGGCAACACGGAGGCCCACACGCGAGGAGGGACGTTTCCGCTGCTTCGATCGGTCTCGAACGTCTTTCTCCGGGACCTCAATCTGTATTTGTTGATCGAAGATATCCTGAGCGGTACCCCGACCGTCTATAGCACCTTTCTCGGCTATGATGTTGTGGCGCATCACACGGGACCACTGAATCATGATGCCTTGCTGACGCTCAAGCATTTCGATGAAGGTCTGGACGCGCTCGAACGAGCGGTGAAGCGCGCTCCACGACCTTATGAATTCGTCGTGCTCTCCGACCATGGCCAGAGTCCTGGTGCGACGTTCGAGCAACGATACGGGCTGACGCTGGAGAACCTGGTCGAGCGCGCGCTGGACGGGCGCGAGCACGTTTTCGGCGCGCCAACCGAGGACGAGAGCTGGGCGCATCTCAACGCGTTGCTTTCCCAGGCGATTCAGATTGAGAACGTTGCAGGTCGAACGGCACGACGAGTCTTCAAGCGGCGCACGCGAGACGGCTATGTTGAGTTCGGTCCGCCTCGAGAGCCGGTTGAGAAACCGCGGTCTGATGTCATCGTCTGTCCGTCCGGCAACCTGGGGCACGTTTATTTCACTGATACACCAGATCGATTGAGCCTCGAAGAGATCACGGTCCGATATCCTCGCCTGATCTCGACCATCATCAGCCACCCGGGTATCGGGTTCGTCCTCGTTCACTCGAACCTCTACGGCGCAGTCGTGATTGGCAGGCAGGGCATCAACTATCTCGATAGTGGGTATATCGACGGGGTTGATCCGCTGACTGTCTTCGGCGATGACGCGGCACTGCAGCTGAAGCGCCTGGATTCCTTCTGGAACGCAGGAGACCTGGTAATCAACAGCGCCTATTTTCCTGGAACGGGTGAAGTCGCCGCATTTGAGGATCTGGTTGGCTCGCATGGCGGACTTGGTGGGGATCAGATGAATGCGTTCGTGATCTATCCTTCGCACTGGCGCGCTCCAGTAGGGGAAATCGAAAATCCTGTGTCCCTGAATCGAGAGATCCGAACGTGGATGGCTGATCTTGGCAAATATCCACCGCCGGAAGACGGGCGCGTCGAGGAACCAGCCGAAGAAGTCGCCGGGCGTTCGGCTCCTGCCGTTCCCGGGAATTAGCTTTCCTCAACGCACGACAAATCCCGAATCCCGTTTACAATGGCGCTGGTCCGGTGGGTTCCGGATTCATGGTTTGCTGCTGGGTGCAGTGGGAGGAAGAGGAATGTCCAAAGAGGAGTTGAAACGTCGGGTATGTGAGGAGATCGACCGCCACGCTGACCGCATCATTGAAGTCGGCGAGACGATCTTCCATCAGCCGGAACTCGGGTTCAAGGAATTCAACACCGCAAAGAAGGTCCATGAGGTGTTCGATTTCCTGGAGCTGGAGTATGAGTCCGGGCTGGCGATCACCGGTGTGAAGTCGATGGTGAATACCGGCAATCCGGGGCCGACCGTCGCCGTTCTCGGCGAGCTCGATTCAGTGCTGGTTGCCGACCACGAAAATGCTGATCCCGAAACCGGTGCGGCACATTGCTGTGGGCACAACGCGCAGATCGCAGCGATGATCGGCACGGCGATGGGCCTTCTGAACGCTAACGCGTTTCCGGAACTCGCCGGGCGTGTCTCGTTCATGGCCGTTCCGGCGGAAGAGTACGTTGAGATTGACTACCGCAACGAACTGCGGAAGTCCGGCAAACTCGAATTCCTGGGCGGCAAAAGCGAACTCGTTGCACTCGGGGCGTTCGATGACATCGATATGGCGATGATGGTCCACGCCGCAAGCCACGATAACATCGAAGGCATGGCGACGGTGTCCGAATCGAACAACGGCTTCGTCGGCAAGCAGGCTAAGTTTGTCGGGAAGGCATCCCACGCCGGTGGTGCGCCGCAGCGTGGCATCAACTCCCTGTATGCGGCGAATCTGGCACTCTCGGCCATCAACGCTCAGCGGGAAACGTTCTATGATGACGACGCGATCCGGATTCACCCGATCCTGACGCGGGGTGGAGACCTGGTGAATGTCATTCCAAACGACGTGCGGTTCGAGTCGATGGTTCGTGGCAAGACTGCAGAGGCAATCGAGGACGCATCGTTCAAGGTTGACCGGGCACTGCGCTCTGGTGCAGTGGCTCTCGGGGCGAAGGTCGAAATCGAGACCATCCCCGGGTATATGCCGCTGATCAACAATCGTGGCATGGTCGACTACTTCAAGGACAATTTCCTGACCATGTACGACGAGGATCAGTGGGAAGAGACTGGCCACAAGACCGGGTCGACCGATATGGGAGACCTCTCGCAGATCATGCCGACCCTGCATCCGAGCGTTGGTGGATTTGCCGGAGCGGGGCATGGCAGCGACTGGCGGATCACCAACAAGGAACACGCTTACCTGCTGCCCGCAAAGCTCATGGCGATGACCACGATCGATCTGCTCTATGGCGATGGATCAGGCGCCCGGGAGATTCTGGACCGGGATAAGCCGCCGATGACCAGGGACGAGTATCTGGCCTTCATGCGCAATATCGTCAACGAAGAGCACTTCGACGGCGAATCAGTTGGGCCGCAGCGCTAACCAGACTGTATGCTAGTCTCGAGAAATCCCTGCGGGAGGGCTCATACGCCCTCCCGTTCTCTGTGAGATTCGATTGCGATGCCGTACCAGCTGAGAACGGACTCGATGTGTGCCGAGACAGGTCCTGATTGCCGCCTGCGTGCTGGCAGTCGCCGCCACCAGCAATACAAACAGCTTTGGCCTGGTGCTGGCCCGGGCGGCGGAAGGTCTTGGGCTTTCGCCCGCAGCTCTGGGCGGTCTGCGCACGCTCGAAAACGCCTCTTCGATTGTTGTCGCCATCCTCGTTGCACCACTGATTGACCGATTCCCGCGTAAATACGTGATGCTGCTTGGCTATGGCATAGCCACCGTCGCATCCCTGACGCTTGTGCTGACCAGCAGTGCTCCTGGCGCGGCCGGGTATTTCCTGCTCAACGGCGCATCAATCATGCTCATTCTGGGTGCGCTGACCGCCATGCCGGCAGACTTCGTCAGTGGCCGCATGCTGAGCCGGGTGATGGGGTTGATCATCGGATGCGTTGCGTTCACGTCGATCCTCATCGCGCCGATCGTCGGGAATGTCTCGGAGCAGGTCGGCTGGGAAGCGGGGATGCTGGTCAGCGCATCGGTGACCGGGCTGGCGTTTCTGGTTACGCTAATCGTCGTGCCCGGGTATCACGTCGAAACCACGAGTTCGACTGACGGTTCATTTCTCCAGCGATACAAGGTGATTCTGGGCCAGACGCCGCTTCTGCTGATGCTCGGGAACAATCTCTTTCGATTCGCCCAGATGGGCGCCATGATGACGTTTACCAGCACTATTCTGTTGACCCGGTTCGATCTCCCCCTGGGCCGGATTGGAATCATCTTCGCGGCAATCGGGATCGTGTTTTTCGTCAGCAGCACCGGGTGCGGAATGTTCCTTCACATCCTGAAAACGCGTCGCGTCCTCGTCTGGGGTAGTCTGGTTGTTGCGGCGCTGATGGCCGGGGTGCTGGTTCTGGAAGCTCCGCTTATCGTAACGATCGCAGGCATCATTCTCATGATCGGCATTGTTGCCGCCCAGGTGAATACCGGCACTATCGCGGTACTGCGGGTATCTCCCTGGGCTCGTGGCGCGGCGATGTCCTGGAACGAACTTGCGGCGGCAAGCGGTTCGCTCACCGGGATCGGTCTCGGCTCGATCGGACTGGCGGTAGCCGGCGTAACTGGATTCGGCGTGATGCTTGGTCTGGTTGCGCTGAGCGGATCACTCGTTTCACGAATCGCATTGAGTCGGTCCGGCTACACCGATGAGTACGATGCCCCCGGAACGACTCAGGCCCGACCGGAGCAGGTTCCGCAGTCAAGCACGTGATTCGAATACGACTAATTAGTCAGGTAGTTCATGCCTCGTCCACTCCTGATAACGGTCTGTCTGCTGGCGCTTGCTTCTGTCAGCAACACCAATAGCTTCGGGCTGGTCTTCGCCCGGGCGGCAGAAGGACTCGGACTCGAGGTTGCAACGCTCGGCGGGCTCCGGACGATCGAAAACATCGCCTCGATCGCGGCTGCTCTGATCGTAGCGCCGCTTATCGACCGTATCCCGCGGAAATGGCTTCTGCTCTCCGGATTCGGGATGGCGACGGTATCTGTCTACGTGTTGATTACGCTGGATAGCGTTGCCGGAGCAGTGCTGTTCTTCGCACTCAACGGTGCAGCCATGATGCAGATCTTTGGCTCTTTAATGGCGATGCCGAGCGACTTCGTGGATGGCCGTCAGCTCAACCGGATCATGGGACTGATCATTGGTTGCATCGCGTTTACGTCGATTCTGGTGGCTCCCGTCGTCGGGAACGTCGCGGAGCGGCATGGCTGGCAAGCCGGAATGGTCGTCAGTTCTGGTGTGACAGGGGCGGCATTGCTCCTCACGGCGCTGGTTGTACCGGCTTACCGGTTGCCTGCGTCACCTGAACCGAGTGCCGGCGTCCTGCAACGCTACCGGCAAATCCTCGCACGGACTCCGCTGCTCGTGATGCTGGGCAGCAACATGCTTCGATTCGCCCAATTGTCGGCAATTCTGACGTTTCTCAGTTCCGTCTTCATCATCCGGTACGACCTGTCTCTCGGCGTCATCGGTCTGATCATCTCGGGAGTGGGCGTGATGTTCTTCCTGTCCAGCCTGCTTTCCGGTGTCCTGCTGCACTGGTTGCGAACGTACCGGATTCTCGTCTGGGGTGGGTGTCTCGCGGTGATCCTGCTCGCGTTGATGTTCATTGCCGAACTGCCGTTGGCGCTGATGATCGTCTCAACCTATCTGTTCATCGTGGTTATAGCCGCGCAGGAGAATACAGGTACGATCGCCGCGTTGCGTCTGGCCGGCCATGCGCGTGGCGCAGCGATGTCCTGGAACGAACTCGCGGCTGGATTCGGCGCTCTGATCGGGATCGGGTTCGGCTCGATCGGACTCGCGATTATGGACGTGCGCGGGCTTGGGATCGCACTGACTGCAATCGCGATCGTGGCGACGGTCGTCTCGTTTGCTGCGCTGTGGGTGTCGGGGTATTCAGACGAAGAGCCGGAACCCGAGCGAGCCAGTCAACCGGTTTCCGCGCCCGGGAACTGATCAATCATTGCCCTTGCGCTTCCAGCGGCCACTGTCTTCGTCTTTCTCGTATTTTTCCTTGACCGCAGACCAGGCCGTTGCGTGTGCGCGTGACTCATCGCCGTACTGATCGTATGCACTGTTGAATGCTTCTTTGTAGATGTCCTGCGCGTGCGGCGGCACGTTGTCCTTGACCTGATCCGGAAGTTCA
>SLMJ01000255.1 GCA_007133615.1 Thermomicrobiaceae bacterium
TCAGCGCCGCGATCAACAGCATCAGACCCACAGCGGGGTAGGCAAACAGCAACGCAGACTCGATGCCGAACGCCGGCCCGAGCAGGTTCTCCGGTCTGATTACGAGATAACCAACCAGGGTGGTGACGCCGAGCAGGATAATTCCGGCATCGAGCGCATATCGAACATAGTCACTGCTGGTGAGATCCGGCGCCGGAAATCTCAGAATACCGGCGATCAACACGAACTTGCTGCCGATGAAGAACGCATCCGCCAGCGAAGGGAACGGCGCGCTGGTCGAAACGACGGCATACCAGGCCCACATACCATCAGCGATTGCCAGCATCACGATCCCGGCCCCGATCAGAGCCCAGGCCTGTTGCGATTGCCGTTCGCCACTGGTTGCCCGGATCGCGCGAATCGAGAAGACGACACCGAGCAGAAGCACCGGTAGCAACCCGAACTCGACTACGATTTCAATGGTGCGAGCACTGCCCCAACCGGATGCCAGCCAGAGCAGATATACGAGGACATACGCAGCCATTCCGACCAGTGCACAATTGCCCCGATCCCGGCACCATCGAGCGACTTGCTCCGCCCGCATCTCCGGATTCTGATTGTTCATGCCGAGATCGGCACGAAGTGTCTGGGCAAACATGACTGCGCTACCTGTTCAGATTGATATTTGTCAGGAACAAAAACATAAGCGGTCTTCGTTCACAGATAGCGTAATCGCTAGCAGCTGAAATCTACATCACAGCGGCTCTCCAGACGTGACACACACGTTAATCAAGTGGAATATGCCCGGAAGTACCGACGTTGTTAGCCGTGCGTACTGTGCGAGCGCAAATCTGCTCGTCCGTTTGACGAACACCTCGGTACGTAGTTAACTGGTACGCTGAACCTGTTACGACCTGAATACGACAGTGTCGATGAACCGGGACTGGATTACCGTGCACGAGCATCATGAATCACGACCATTTGAAGACCAGCGGAAACCAGACCTTCCCTACTGCGAACCCACGATTCAGGTCCTCGCGTTCTGGCCGCGGATCTGCGACTGTACCGGCTCCCAACCGGTTGCCTGATACTTCCTGAAATCGCCCCCGGTTGGGCGCAAACGATGGGTCACTTCTGCTCCGCCAGAAGCAGACACATACGTCTCAGATCTGTTAGCTATCAGTCGCGAGAGGAAGATATTCCGTTATGCCAAAACCAATGGCGATCTTTTACGAACATCCCGAATGGTTCAAACCTCTGTTCAAGAAGCTCGAAGAGCGGGGTATCCCGCATGAGCACGTGCTCGCTCATGAGCACCACTACGAGCCGGACGATCGCGACGTCCCGCACAGCCTCGTGGTCAATCGGGTCAGCCCGTCGTCCTATCTCCGGGGACATACCAGCGCGATCTTCTATGCGCTTCAGTACCTGCAGCACCTGGAAGCGTTGGACGTCCCGACGGTCAACGGCTACAAAGCGCACCTGCTGGAGATCTCCAAGGCACGTCAACTCGGCCTGCTCAAGCGCCTGGGAATCCCGCACCCGCGGAGCCTGGTCGTCAACGCAGCGAGCCAGATCGCCCCGGCCGCGGCCGAACTCGAGTTTCCGGTCATCGTGAAACCAAACATTGGCGGCAGTGGCGCCGGCATGCAGCGGTTCGATGCACTGGACGAAGTGCGGGCTGCCGTGAACGACGGTCTGCTCGATGACGTCTTCGTGCTCGATTCCACCGCGATCGTGCAGGAGTTCCATCCCGCGGTGGATGACACGATCACCCGGGTAGAAGCCCTGAACAACGATATTCTCTACGCGATTAATATCCAGAACGATCCGTCGCTCGGATTCAATCTCTGCCCCGCTTCGCTGGAACAGCGCCGGGAGCAGCCGCAGGTTGAGGACGGAGAGGCTTGCCTCACGCAGACACGCAGTGCGGAGAAGGCCAACCCGCCCGAAGAGGTGCTGGAAGCGACGCTGGCGATCTTCCACGAGGCGAACATCGATATCGGCGGGCTGGAGTATCTGGTCAGCCAGCGCGACGGCCTGATCTATTTCTATGACATCAACGCCGTCTCGAACTTCGTTGCCAACGCACCGGAGGTCGTCGGCTTCGATCCGTTCGATAACTTCGCCGATTACCTGCAGACACGCTACGAGGCCATCGTTCGCGAACCTGTCACCGCTGACTAGCACCGTTCGGGGAGGGTGCCCGACCCTCCCCGTTCTGC
The DNA here is from genome assembly GCA_007133615.1 of Thermomicrobiaceae bacterium. Lineage (GTDB taxonomy): Bacteria > Chloroflexota > Chloroflexia > Thermomicrobiales > Thermomicrobiaceae > SLMJ01. Next base: position 2,205 of record SLMJ01000255.1, read on the forward strand.
AACCCCGGCCGGCGACACTGACCTGGCGGCGTCCATGCTCGATGATGTCCCGATCTGGGCAAGAAAAACGTTTGCAAGACGTGTTGTTGAACTCGACTCCGAACCTGTTCCCTATCTCGTTGGAGGAACTGGACCGGCGCTAATCTTGATCCACGGCCTTGCCGGATCCCTCGAATGGTGGCGCTACAACGCGGACGAGTTCGCAGATCAGTTCACCGTCTACATGTTCGATCTTCCGGGATTCGGGCGTCTCGGGCACCTGCCGGCAGCCGGCTCGATGCCCTACTACACCGACTGGGTTTCCCGATTCATAGACGCAATCGGGATCGACGATGCACACGTCCTGGGTCACTCGATGGGTGGCCACATCGCGGTCAGGCTGGCCGCCGGTTCTCCGGAGCGTGTCGACCGGCTGATCCTGGTATCGCCGGCGGGTGTCCTGCCGGACGCCCAACTCGACCACTACATCCTGCCGGTCCTCAAA
>SLMJ01000041.1 GCA_007133615.1 Thermomicrobiaceae bacterium
AGTTCCTGATCGAACGTTTCCTGCTGGCGCGCTACCGGGAGCGGGGAGCGTTACCACCAACCTATACGAACTGGCGTGCTGAGCAGACTCTTCAACCCGTTCGGGACGATTTCGATACAATCGGGTTGGGAAAGATGTTCGCTTTCAGGGAGGCTTAATGCCGGACGAGACAGCCGTACAGTTCCAGTCGACAGACTCACAGCACGGCTCGGCATTTCGTGAACCGGGCGGAGTCCTGCTCATCTCAACCTATGAGCTGGGACACCAGCCGCTGAATCTCGCCTTTCCGATCTCCTATCTCCAGCACGCCGGATTCCAGCCCGCGGCGATCGATACAAGCGTCGAGGATCTGGACCACGACGCGATCGAGCGAGCCCGGTTCGTCGGGATCTCGGTTCCGATGCACACAGCGCTGCGGTTGGGCGAAGCCGTCGTTCGCCGAATTCGCGAGCGCAATCCGGATGCTTTCATCTGTTTCTACGGCCTCTACGCCTGGATGAACGCCGATTATTTGCTGCGTGAATTTGCAGATGCGGTGATCGGTGGCGAGTACGAGCAACCGTTGCTCGAACTGATCGAGCGAACCGAGCGCGGTGGTTCCGAACCGATTGACGGTATTGGAGAACCGGGTCGTAAGTCCGATCCGTCAATCATCCGGATCAAGTACCCGGAGCCGGACCGATCCGCGCTGCCGGCGATGCATCATTACGCACATTTGCTGATTGATGGCAACGCCGTTCCTGCTGGTTATGCCGAGACGACGCGCGGCTGTGCTCATACCTGTCTGCATTGCCCGGTCGTTCCCATTTACCAGGGCCGTTTCTTTGCGGTGCCGCGGGATGTCGTTCTGAGTGATATTCGCCAGCAAGTTCAGGCCGGGGTTGGCCACATCACGTTCGGTGATCCGGACTTTCTCAATGGCCCGACGCACGCGCTGCGTATCTGCCGGGCGATGCATGAAGAGTTCCCACACGTCACCTTCGACATGACCACCCGGGTAGAGCACATCCTCGAAAACCGTGAGCACTTCCGGGAGTTCGCTGAACTCGGCTGCGTGTTCGTCATTTCCGCGGTGGAATCAATCAGCGAACTCGTGCTCGAGAAGATCGACAAGGGGCATACAAAGGAAGACGTCGTCGAAGCGTTGCAGATTCTCGATGACGCTGGAATTGCGATGCGGCCATCGCTGCTGCCGTTTACTCCGTGGACCACGATGGAAGATTACATGGAACTGCTGGAGTTCACCGAGCAGCACGACATGATCGAGAACATCGATCCGGTCCACCTCGCGATTCGACTGCTCGTTCCACCGGGCTCGGCACTCCTGAATGAGCCAGACGCCCACGAATGGGTCGGTCCGCTCGATGAGGCATCCTACAGCTACACTTGGACGCATCCGGATCCCAGGATTGATCAGCTTCAGCGCGAGGTCGCCCGGATTTCCGAGCACGCGTCGAGCTGTGATGCCGACCCGTATGACACGTTCGAGCAGATACGCGAGGTGACGTATCGCCTCGCAGACGAAGAACCCCCGAATCGTCCCGAGCGTCCCCGGCGGCGCTGGCGACGCCCTCCCCGGTTGACCGAATCGTGGTTCTGTTGAGCAGAGCCGACCGCGGACCAGTTGGGTTCGCTCTCCTGACAAATCGAAGTCGAGTCAAAGTCAACGTGGCTGGCGATCCTTGCTCCGCGGCTACTATTTCCCCCAGTGCTTACGAGTTGGCGTTGCTACCCATTGGCAACTCTTGCCCGAGCTGCCAGTAACTGATAAAACACTTTGTAATCAATCGGGGCCAGAACTGACGCCTGCTGGCTACTGCTCTGAATATTGTTCGAACAGTAATTCGGGGCTGTAGCCGAATCTCGCAACACGAAGTAGCAGCTGTGAGTTAACATAACGGCCGCCGAGGTACGCACGGATCAAGCGGCCACGGCAGAAGCATGCTATTCCCCCGGATGGTGTGACGGTTTACGACACGAGGGCAGGGATGACGAAACAGGGTGATCCATCCAGGCGCCGGGAAGCGGCGCGTCGGGCCGCACTCAACTCCGTGTACGATCTTGTCTACATCTACGATGAGTCCTGCCGCCTCGTCTATGCCAATCAGGCGTTTGTGGATCTGTTCGACGTGACGCTTGAGGACATAGAAGGTCGCCAGTTGCCCGAGTTTGCCGAGGACGATGATGTGGCCAACATCATCGTCGATCACGTGCAGTACGTGGCGAGCACCGGAGAAACCGTTCACGACTCTATCCCGTATACCAGTCCGGCCGGTGACTCGGGTCACTTCGAGTACATCCTTCGGCGCTACCAGCACGACGGCGAGGTCTGGGTCATCGGATCGACCCGGGAAATTTCGGACCGCATCCGTCTGAGCGAGGAGATCGAGCGGAAGAACCACCAGCTCTCGGAGATCCTGGAGAGCATTACTGATGCGTTTTTCGCGGTTGATGACAACTGGGCGTTCACCTATGTGAATGAACGAGCCTCTCAGCTTCTTCGACGTTCCCGAGACCAGCTACTTGGCCGGAATCTCTGGGAGGAGTTTCCGGAGGCGCTTAACACGCAGTTTGAGACCGAGTATGTTCGCGCGATGGCGGAGCAGGTTTCGGCCTCGTTCGAGCAGTTCTTCGAGCCGCTGGATACATGGTTCGAAGTCCACGCATATCCCTCGCCGGGACTGCTTTCGGTCTACTTTCGAGACATCAACGAACGAATTCGTTTGCGCCAGGAACTGGCCGCCAAGGAGCGCCGCTACCGGACGCTCACGAATGCCATGCCGCAAATGGTCTGGGTTGCCGACCCGAACGGTTACCACTTCTATTACAACGATCGCTGGTACGAGTTCACCGGTCTGACCGCAGAGGAGTCGATCGGTTTTGGCTTTACGAATGCCCTGCATCCAGCAGATCTTGAGCGAACGGTTCAGGCATGGGAGCGGACCTGGAAACACGGCGAGGACTACGAGATCGAGTACCGGTTCTACTCCCGTGACCTCGGCGAATATCGCTGGTTTCTCGGCCGGGCGTATCCCGTTCGGGATGATAATGGCGACATCATCGAGTGGGTGGGGACTTGCACCGACATCCATCCGCAGAAGGAAGCAGAGCGCAAACTGATTGACGGCGAGCAGCGTCTCGAGGACGCTCAGCGCATTGCTCAGATCGGGAACTGGGAGTTCAACTTCAAAACCGGCGAATTTTCCTGTTCAAGAGAACAGTGCCGGATATTCGGTTTCGACCACGAGGACGAGACAGTTTCGGCTCAGCAATACATTGATTTGGTTCATCCAGATGATCGAGCCACTATCCGTGAGCAACGAGACCGGGTGCTTGAGCAGGGCGCGGGCTCGTACGATGTCGAGTACCGGATTCAACGTCCCGATGGTGAGGAGCGAATTCTCCGAACGCTTGCGGAACTGGTGCTCGATGAAGACGACGAGCCCGAGCGGTTTATCGGGATCGTTCACGACATCACGCACCGACGGGAGATCGAGCAGTCATTGGAAGATTACGCTCGGCAGCAGGCGGTGATGTCCCGGCAGTTGCAGCAACTCAATAGCACGCTCGAGCAGCAGGTGGAGGACCGTACTGCAGAGCTGCGACGCCTCTCCGATAATCTGGAGCAGATGGTCTGGGAGCGAACTTCCGAGCTCGAGAAGAGCCGGGAGCAGCTGGCTCACCAGGCGCAGCACGATCAGCTAACTGGCCTGCCGAACCGTATCCTCTTTGAAGATCGGCTGGACCACGCGATTGCGAATGCTGATCGGACTGGACATACAGTCGGCGTGATGTTCATCGATCTGGATGGCTTTAAACTCATCAACGACTCGTTTGGCCACGCAGCGGGTGACAAGGTGCTGAAGGCACTTGCCCTGCGGCTCCAGGCCAGGATACGGCGCTACGACACGCTGGCACGCCACGGCGGGGACGAGTTTATGGTCGTTCTGGAGAATATGAAGCATCCGAACGATGCGTACTCGGTAGCTCAGGATTTTCTGGAAGTTATCAGCAAGCCGATCGATATCGGCAATCGCACGATGAAACTCAGCGGGTCAATCGGCGTTGCGCTTTATCCCCAGGATGCGCAGACGGTGTCCGGCTTGCAGCGACAGGCTGACATTGCCATGTACCGGGCCAAGTTCTCCGGCAAGAATGACGTTCGGTTTTACTCTCCGGCGATGAATGCCGCGGCCGAGGAGCGGCTGGAGATTGCCGCCCATCTTTCTTCAGCGCTGGACTCCGGCGAACTTGATGTCTCGTTCCAGCCACAGGTTGACGCGGCCTCAGGCAGAATCGAGAGCTTTGAAGCGCTTCTGCGCTGGCATAGTGGAGGGCTGGGGTACGTCTCTCCCGGTCGCCTTATTCCTATTGCCGAGGAGACCGGTCAGATGAACGCTATCGGCACCTGGATCCTTGATCAGAGCTGCAGAGAGGCTGCGATCTGGTCCGAAGTCACGGGCACACGTGTGCGAGTGTCGGTCAATGTCTCGGCGTCTCAGTTTGACCGCGAAGATTTCGTCAGCGTGGTGTCGGAGATGCTCGATCGCCACCGGCTCGTTCCATCGCAACTGGAGCTCGAGCTGACCGAACATTCGATCGTTGAGGATCTCACCCATGCATCGGTCCGGATGGCTGAACTGCGACGAATCGGCGTGCGAATCGCGATGGACGACTTCGGGCTCGGGAGCTCGTCGCTGAGCAACCTGGTTCGATTACCGATTGACACGGTCAAGATCGATCGCGCGTTTGTTCGCGATCTGCCGGAGAGCAGTGTTGCCGATCGGGTTGTCCAGGCGATCGTATCGCTGAGCAACGGAATGGGCCTTGTCGTTGTTGCCGAGGGTATCGAGACCGAGGCTCAGCGCGAACGCGTTGTTGAACTGGGTTGCGATCGTCTGCAGGGGCACTTGCTCGGGCAGCCATTGGATGCCGCGAGCACCCGGGCGTTTCTGGAGTCGCGTAGCTCTACGCCCTGATTCAACGACAGACACTGGTTACTCCAGAGATTGCCCCGCCGAATCGTTGTTTGATTCGGACACGGCTCGGCAATCGTGGATGCCTGCGGAACGCATACCCGATTCGGACAACCTGGCCGGTCGAAATCAGCGCCGGGGGTTGCGAAAACAGGCAATTCCGGTTATCATACTCCGAATACCGTGAACAATCGACTCACCTATTCGGAGGTTATACATGCTCGCACACTCCGAATCGTTCGTTAATCAAGTGCACCAGCATCTTTGCTCGAAGGGTCTCTTCGGCGACGTTGCCCATTGGTGCGAAATGCGTAATGACTGCGTCTGGGTCGTCAAGTGCCCGGAGTGCGGAGAGACGTTCGCCCTCGACGAAGAAGAGTATGAACTTCTCGTTCAGCGATCGCATGAAGCCGGTGACGCCTGCGGAATCGTTCCTTCGGATTAGTTAATCCTTCGCGAACCCGTCGATCACCTCAGGTCAGCTTGGGCCAGGTCCATTCTGTTGATCTCGTTTAGTTGCGTCTTCATGCTGTTCGACAATTGTCGAGTCCACCACCTCGACGAACTGCTCCACGAGCGATTCGGCGGTTGCATCCACGTGCTTTGTTGCGCTGCCGTTCTCGCCAAGCTCAGGCAGAGATGGCCCGATCGTTATAAGGTGCTGATAATCCTCGACCGAAATCCGGTGTGAATCCGAACTAACCGTGCAGATCCCTCGATACCAGTGGGCGCTTCCGGTCTGCTCAGTGTTCGCAACCAATCGGCTGTCTGGGTCGAAGAGGAATGTGTGAAGTTGTGGACGGGTCAGTTCGCCAACCCACTGGACGATTGTTGGAGGGGCCGCACTGTCTACCACGACGACGTCGATCGTCGCCAGCACGAGAGTGAGCCATTCCGCAAGGCGATGTCCCTCGCGTGGCTCGTAAGTTACGTAACTGACTTCCGGGTGACGATCCTGGAACGTGCGAAACGCGGTTGCACCCTGAGAAGTCAGCATTCCCCGAAGCCACGGGTTGGCCCGCTCCTCGTAAAAGCGGGCCTCATCGTCCAGTGTGGCGATCTGCCGGGCCATTGCGCGATAGAGATACGCGGCGGGGTTTTCATAATCCGAGATGACCGAGCGTGGAAAAAACGCCCAGCGTCGACGCGGTTGCGGCAGCACGATCGCCAGTCCTCACTTCGTCGGTATCCGTGACGTAGCCAATCAGGAGCCGGACTGTCCCGCGCGTGTTTCGCTCGGGTCAGCCTCTGGCTGATTGATCAGGTTTACCACGTCGTCGACGCCTTCGACAGCCCGGACTCGCTTCTCGATCTCATCGACGAGTTTGTCATCGTCCACCGAGCCCCTGAGGAATACCGTCGTGCCGTTCGCATCGACGTTGATATCGCCTTTCGGCAGTTCCGGATCACGGAAGACCTGGCTCAGGATCCGGTCGACCAGCACGGCTTCGTTTCCGGGACGCCGGTCTGAACCACCCTCGGCGATTTCCTTGACCTTGTGCTTCGCGCCTTCCGCGAAGCCGGAGATGTAGTCGGCTTGCTTCGGAAGGTCCTCGGTGATGGCGCGATCAACCGTGTTCCGAGCCTTAATCGCCTTGTCTCGGGCGAGCGATCGGCGTCTGCGGCCGTTCTGAGGATCCAGAACGAACATGGCGGCAGCGCCGAGCGCAATTCCCGTAATCAGTCCCCAGAAGAACCCGCTGCGCCTTGCGCCAGCCTCGTCTGGGATGAAATCTTTCGGGTCAAAATCGTAGTTCATCTGGTGTTCCTCCTGATGATTGAACGAGCCGCAAAACGCTTGCGCTTTGCCTCGATCGTTAAATGGTTCCAGGTTGCACTGCCGCAATGGATGTGCCAACCGGGAAGCGTGCTAGTATAGCGAGATCGTCACCGTCATCAAACGGAAGGAGCCGGCCCGGATGCCTGCGGTCTACCTGAATCACGTCAGCATCAGCGCGCGCAATCTCGAGGAATCGACACGCTTCTACGAAGAACTCCTTGGCATGGAGCGGATCGCGACGCCTAACTTCGGCGGCAACGTCCAGTGGTTGCGGATCGGCTCTCAACAACTGCATCTCGCCGAGCGTGACGTCACCATCAACAATCTGAACCATTTCGGTGTAACGGTCGACGACTTTCCCACAGTGTATGAGCGGGCCCGGGATATGGGCATTTTCAACGACCGCATGCAGGGGTACCACCTTTGCGAGCTACCGGACGGCAACGTCCAGCTTTATGTGCAGGATCCAGCGGGAAACACGCTGGAGATCAATCACACAGATGTCACGACGCTGCCGGAACGCATTCGCCGGGATATCACCAGGCTGGTCGATGCGTATCCGCAAGACGACGCGAACCTCCAGGCCCGGCTCTACACCACGCCGGAACGGGCGGACGTGCCAGGGTGAGGATTGGTTCGGTTGCGCACGTTGGCGACCCGGCGTTGACAGGGTCGTCAGTTCCGCTCTAGGATGCGCGGAAGCAGGCTAAGTGTTATCCACATGGGAAGAAGGGAAAGCGACATGAGCGTTGAAGACACGCTGAAGAGCAAGGGCATTGAACTCCCTGCCGTACCGGGACCCGCCGGGAACTATGTTCACGCGGTCAAGACCGGGAATCTGCTTTATCTGTCCGGCAAGGGACCGTTCGATCCCAACGGAGGACCGGCGCCGACCGGGAAGGTTGGCAAGGACGTCAGCACCGAAGACGCCTACCAGCACGCGCGGTCGGTGGGTCTGACCCTGATCTCGGTGATGAAAGATGAACTTGGCAGCCTCGACAACGTCAAACAGGTCGTCAAGGTGCTGGGAATGGTCAACGGCGTGCCGGAGTTCGGCGAGCAACCGCAGGTGATCAACGGCTGTTCGGATCTCTTTGTGGAGGTCTTTGGCGATGCCGGTCGACACGCCCGCTCTGCCGTCGGGATGGGATCGCTCCCGAACGGCATCACCGTTGAGATCGAAGTCATCATCGAGGTGAAGTAGCGACGCCTTCAAAAAGGTGACGTTAACAACGAACCGCCCGACCTTTGCTGGTCGGGCGGTTTTACGTTACCGAAGGCGTCAGTGTGGACATGATCGACTAACCGGTTCGGCGGAGTTCCAATCGACGCTGCAGCCAGAGCTCTTCCAGCCGCTCATCGATTTCACCCATGCGCTTCTTCAGCTGCGGATCGAGCGGCGTGTTCGAAAGCTCCTGCAAGAGTTCCCGACGTTCCCGAGAGAGCTGATCAATCTCGGCCAGAATATCGGTTGGCAGTCGATACGGTTGAAGATCCAGCATGTCCATTTCGCCAGTGTGCGTCGTCATCGACGTACTCCTTTTCTGTAGACGTAGGTCAGATTGAGACCGTTCAGTGTTGTTAATGCACGAACGTCTGTTCCTATTCCACAAACGCAGAAAGCGTGCCGCGACTACCTATCATACGGTAGGTAAGATTGAGGAAAAGGATCCTGGCTGATGGCCAGTTCTTCGAACGAACTGGCCATCGCTCCTGTTGCGTCAGATAGCCGGACGAGCAGTGGTCGAGCCTTCGGGAACAGTTGCTGCCGATTCGCCAGGCCCGCGCCAGGCCCGCCAACCGATGACGATTAGCGCACCGGAACCGATCAGTCCGGCGAGCAGACCGATCAACCCGCCGAATACCGGGATGATTCCGATGAGTTGAAGGAGCAGCAGCCCCAGAAGTGCTGCCAGGTACGGATGATCTTCATCATAGCGGCTCCGCAGAATCGAGCGCCCGATCTGCGTGCCGGCGACCAGATAGCCGAGGAACCAGAAGATCGGCAGCACGAACAGGAAGTACCCCAGGCTCAACGGAACGCCTACGACCGTGAAGAACACCATGAACATCATCATCGGCGCCGCGATCCAGATCCCGACAACTCCAAGCAGTGCTGGTCCCGGACTGCGGACGATTGCGTTTCCCGCGGCCTTGAGTTGTTTGCCGCCGACGGCAGCGAAGATCAGTCCAGCCGCGAGTATCGCCAGCGTTGAACCGACCCACAGGAATGCCCAGAAGATGCCCCAGTCCCAGAAGTTGATAGTGAAGTTGCCTTCCGAGATTGTTCCGGTAACCGAGGCACCGGGATCCCGGATGAAATCACTGCGGATGACGTTGACGTTGTTGACCGCAGCAGAGCCGGCCAGATCCAGGGTTCCGCTTACGACGGTGACGTCGTCCTGCACTGTTCCGGAGACGAATGCGTCTCCGTCGATGACGATCAGGCTTCCGGTAACAGTTCCTTCGATTATGGCGTTATCGCCGATCACGATGACGGTTTCGACCGCTTCGTTGGCCGCAACCGTAATCGGACCGTTGACGCGAACGATCAGGCCGTCATCTCCGGATGTTTCCTGAGCAAGTGCGGCGAGCGGAAACATCGCGCCGAGCAGAATAACGGCGATGACTGCGAGGAGATATCGGTAGTGGTTTCGCATGACTGTCCTCCAGTCTCAAAAGCGGGCGACCCCGAATTGAGGAGGTTCACCCGGCAAACACGAGGCGGTTCCGGTCGATGGACCAGCCACGCCTGAAGCGCGTTCTTCCCATGGCACTCTGGAAACGAGAACGTTACTTCCAGCTACACAATAGCAACTAGTTAGTATCAACTTCGGCAATGCAGAGTGGAGATAGTTACAGGGTTGCGACAGTCGGTAGGTGGTCGGGTAAATCTGGCCCATTGCCGGGTTTGACGGATCCCCGGCTCTACAGTATCCGGGAAGGCAACGACTGACCAGAATCGATTGGCACGGTGCCATCTGGATTCCAGCCGCGGGCGGCGTAGTAACACTGGATCGCCTCCCGGAGCCAGTCCGGGTTGAGGAGCGAGTCTTCCCGGTAGTCGAGGACCCGTGCCGGGAGCCAGTCGTCGTCCGCTGTCCAGCCGTGCTCAATATTGAAGCGCTTCTTCAGTTCGTTGATCCGGGATCCGCTCAGCAGCAGTTCGTCGCCGGTCATTTCTGTACCGCTGACGAGATTGAACAGTTGCGCGGCTTCTTTGGGCAGATCATCGAAGCAGTGACGCAGGAATTTGCACAGGGTCAGCGAATCCAGGATTGTTGCCTGATCTTCCGCGTGAATAGCGGCATCGACCCGTGCCTGGATGGCTGCATCAACTGATAGTTGATCCGAAAGATCCACTTCGTATGCTGATGAACGATTGTGGCAGGCACCGCGCGTAGCCACGGCAAGGCCCAGCGCGAGCGTTGGCAGTTTGCGCGGGTCATAGCCCGGTAACTCCAGACCCTTGACGTGCAGCGCCCAGGCCTGACTGCCCTGTCCCGTCTGTTCGGCGGCGAGACGGCTTCCGTCTGCGAGGAGATCGCCGATGCCTTCGCGATGAGCAATCTGTTCGATCGTGCGCAGCAGCGCGTCGCCATCGCCAAACGATGGGATCTCAGGCGCCGGAACCCCGAGATCCACGCCGCGATCCTGGCATTCCATTGCCCAGGCAATCGTGGCGCCGGTGCTGATTGAGTCAAGTGTCAGGTCATCGCACATCCGCGAAGCCTGTAGCACTATATCCGGATCGTTCACACCGCACAGCGGTCCGAGCGCGTAGAGGCTTTCGTATTCGAGTCGAACCGTCTTCCCATTGTCCCCGGAGTTTCGAAGCGCGTAATGATGTTCGCAGCCGATCGTGCAGGCGGCACAGGCGTTTTTGTCGGTCTGGTGGGTTGCATGCAGTGCTTCTCCGTGCAGAGCGTCGAGACCATCCATGCGACTGTCCTGGAAGTTTCGACTCGGCAGAACGCTCATCTTGTTGAAGAATGCGAGGTTGGCTGCAGTACCGAGTTCCCGGTACTTGGCGGTTTCCGGACCCAGACTCCGCCGAGAGAGCGTTTTTGCTGCCGCGGCAAGTTCCCCGGGATGAGCCGGTGTCGGCAAGCGGCCGGTTCCCTTTATCGCGATCGCCTTCAGCCGCTTGCTACCCATAACCGCGCCGAGACCCGTTCGGCCGGCCAGTCTACCGTCGTTGCTGATTCCGGCAAATCGGACCAGGTTCTCCCCGCCCATGCCGATCGATGCGATCCGGAACCCGGCGCCGAGTTCCTGTCTGAGACGGCTGGAGACCTCATCCGGGGAGCAGCCGAGCAGCGATTCAGCCGGTGTCACGGTGGGCGCTTCATTGTTGAGGATGAGGGTAGACCAGGGATCACAGACTCCGGTGATGACAAGTGCGTCAAAGCCAGCCCGCTTCAAAGAGATCGCCAGGTAGCTCGATGTCAGCGAGTCGCCGATGAAGCCGGTCTGTGGTGAACGTGCCAGCACCGCGAGTTTGCTTGCTGTGGTCAATCCGGTTCCAATAAACGGGCTGGATGCGAAGATCAGCGGCGCGTCTGGATCGAACGGCTCGGTTCCGGCGGGGCACCATTGATACAGCAGCCAGGTACCCAGGCCGATTCCGCCAAGGTATTGCTGGTGAACATGATCAGGTAAGTCATAGAAGCAAGTGCGGCCGGTTCCGACGTCAATATGAAGGTAGCGACCGTGGACCGACTGCACGATGCCCTCGCTGGTTTCTATCCGCCTGATGCCCGGGCGACCAGGAGAATGTCCGATTCTGCGGTTACCTGGGTGTCCGGGTCGTTGGTGAACTGACCGTCGACAACAAAGGTGTAACCCGGGTTCAACCAGGTTCCCTGTTCGTCGGTGATATGTGTGCGCAGCGTCGGGGCGCGCTCGACCGCACTCTGCAAGATGTCTCCGAGATGAGATCCCGTGGCTTCAATGCGCCGGGTTCCGGCGACGACACGGGGTGTGCCGAAGAGTTCCACATTGATGACAGGTTGTCGCATTGTCGTCTCCTGCTCAGGGCGGACGCTAATGAATCCCATTTGGCCCCAACCATGCCTGACGCGAATTACACCGCAAGTTTCAATCCAGTACCCGCCGGCCTCGTTCAATACCTGGTCGCGAACGCGCATCCCGGATTACCGGCGCCAGAGTATACAACGTTGCGACGCTGTACACACGCGATCACGACTCGGCTGGAACGATGCGAATCAGTCGATCGTCGTCATCGCCCGGTTCGGCACGCTCGTCTCGATTGCTAGTCAGAAGATAAAGCAATCCGTCCGGCCCCTGGACGACTGTGCGCAGGCGCCCGAATTCTCCCTGAACGATCGGCCCCATTTCGGGTTCGTCACCGGCCAGGTTGATTCGATACAGGGTCACGCTTCGAAGGCCCGCCAGCAGGTATTCGTTTTGCCACTGCGGGAAGACATCGCCATCGTAGAAGGTCGAACCGGACGGTGCCCAGGTGTCTTCCCCGCTAGCAAGAACGGGAAGCGTGAACTCCTCCCGCTCCTCGCCGTCGAACCCTTCCATGTCCGGCCAGCCGTAGTTCGCGCCCGGTTCGATCTTGTTGAACTCGTCGTTTCCGGTCGGGCCGTGCTGGCTGGAGTAGAGATCCCACGTTTGCGGGTGCCAACTGATGCCCTGTGGATTCCGCAATCCTTTGGCGTAGACCGGGGAGCCCTCGTACGGATTGTCATCCGGAATCGCGCCGTCGTCCTCCAGGCGGAGTATCTTGCCGACCAGAACATCCGGATTCTGCGCGTCATCCTGACGCTGCGCGTCTCCCAGCGTTACATAGAGCTTCGCATCTGGTCCGAACTTGATGCGGCCACCGTTGTGGGTAAACGCGCCAGGAAGGTTCTCTATGATGACTTCCCGCTCAGTGAACTGCATGTCCTCATCGAGTACAAACCGGACAACTCGATTACGCCATTCGTCATCTTCTTCATAGGTGTAGTAGAAGTAGATCCAGTTGTTGGATGAGAAGGCGGGGTGCAGCGTCATCCCGAGCAGTCCACCTTCGGCACCGCGCTCGTGAACGACATCCTCGAATTCAAACACCGGATCTTCCTGAAGCTCTCCATTCTGAATGAGTCGCACGGTTCCCGGCCGCTCGGTGATCAGCATGTCTCCGCTCGGAAGGAACACAAGCTCCCATGGAATGTCGAGATTGGTTGCCATAACCTCGAAATCGAAATCAACCCAGCCGGGATCGTCCGACTCTTCCTCGTCTACCAGGGCATCATCGAGATCGTCAGCAGCTTCCGGCGTTGGGACTGGTTCCGCGGTGGGCGTGGGCTCCGGATTTGGTTCGGGTGTCGGTTCCGGAGTGGGGGTTGGTTCAACTCCGGTTGTTGGTGTCGGCGTCGGGTCTGCCGAGTCATCTCCGGAGTCTTGCGTATCGGAACATGCTGCGATCAATAGTCCCAGAGAAGCGATCAGACTGACCACGAAAAGGGTTCGGCGTTTCAAAGGGATGTGCATTTATTTGTGTTACTCCGCGAAACTGATGTGTCGGATTCGATTCCGCCCGGCAGGCCTGCCCCGCTCGAGCGCCGATGGATGTTAGCAACTCGCGAGCCCACAGGCAAACCAAACCAGTGCTCGCAGTGTTTCTCCGGGGAACATTGACAGGAGTTTGTGGATAAGGCTATTATGACCACTCGCTCACGGGACAAATAATCGAAGTGGGATCCCTCGGGAGACACTGGACTTTAGCCCGCCGAGGACAATTGCGTTCCGCGTGGTAAGGAGATCAGCGTCATGAGTTCGAGTGCTGAGGGGCACGTTCCTATCGATTTCCTGGAACACTTTCTCGATTGCTGGAATAGACATGATCTGGATGGAATCCTCGGAACGCTAACCGAGGATTGCGTCTACATCACCGGCGACGGAAACCGGTTGCATGGCGTCGATGGGATTCGTGCCGGACTGGCGAAATTCCTCGAAACCTACCCGGATGCGTACTGGTATGATGCGATTCACTTTGTATCCGGAGAGCGTGGCGCGTCGGAATGGATTCTCACCGCAACTGGCCCTGACGGACAGAAGCTCGAGCTCGACTCCTGCGATCTGTTCGAGTTTCGTGACGGCCGGATCTCTCGAGTGAGCGCCTACCGAAGAGCCAGATCCGCTTAGTCTGAAGTGTTGGGAACCGGGAGAGCGACCCCGCTCTCCCGGTGTAACGTCTAAGATGTTGCGCCGTCAGCGCCGAGATACTTCAGCGCCGCGGTGGCCATAACCCGGACACCGACGGCCAATGCGTCCTCATCGGCATCGAAGCGCGGGTGGTGCGGCGGGTAAATGATCTCCCGATCAGGATCTGAGACACACAGGCTGAACATGCAGGTCGGAACCCGCTCACCGATGAACGCCATGTCCTCGCCGGCCATCTTCGGCCTGGCTGGCAGCACATTTTCCGACCCGAGGACCTCGGTTCCGGCCTCCTTGACCAGGCTCACCATATCCGGATGGTTGATCAGCGCGGGATATCCACGGAGGTAGGCTACCTTCGCCTTTGCGCCCATCCCCTCGGCAATGCCCGGGACGAGTTCCTTGATGCGCTTTTCAATATGATCCCGGACGCCCGGATCGTAGGTTCGAACGGTGCCTTCCAGCTTCGCCGTGTGCGGGATGATGTTGCTGGCAGTTCCGGCCTCCAGCTTGCCGATCGTTACGACGGCAGACTCCATCGGATCAACATTGCGGCTGACAATGCTCTGCAACGCGACGACGATTTGCGCCGCGACCAAGGTGCTGTCCACGCCGACATGTGGACGGGCGGCGTGTCCGCCGATGCCTTCGATGAAGATCTCCAGGCCGTCGGACGCGGCATTGTTGGCGCCCTCGTTGACCTGGATCTGACCTGCGCGGCCATCAACGCCGACGTGCAAGGCCAGGGCGGCATCCACTTTCGGGTCGTCGAGGATGCCGTCGTTGATCATGGCAGCGGCGCCGCCGTAGCCCTCTTCACCCGGCTGGAACATCAGTACGACGGTGCCGTCGAACTGATCTTTCATGTTGTTCAGGATCTCGCCGACACCCATCAGCACGGTCGTGTGGACGTCGTGCCCGCAAGAGTGCATCGCCCCGGGTTTCGTTGACTTGTATTCGACATCGTTCTGCTCGTCCATTGGCAGGGCATCCATATCGGCTCGCAGCAGAATTGTCTTGCCTGGCTTGCGTCCGTGGATAATGCCGACAACCCCGGTTCCGCCGGTAGCTGGACCGGTCTTTATTCCGGCGAGTTCCAGCGCTTCCTTCGGTGTATAAAGCGAGCGACCGTCACCGCCGACTCCAGTCTTGTGCTCGATGCCGAGTTCACTCAGCTGGCCGGTCACGATGCGCGCTGTGTTTGTTTCCTGGAGCGAGAGCTCCGGGTTCATGTGCAGATAACGGCGAGTTTCGCGGAGCCATTGATCGAGCTCTTCGCTGACCCGAACTTTTTCGGCAATGCTCATAGTCTATGTCCCGTCCTTTCGGCGATGTCATGGAATCCGGTAGTCTTGACCGCGTGCTACGTCCGGATAGTAGCACACCACTCTCCTTATTCCGCCACTGTGGAGTTCTGAACCGGTCGCCGATTCCGGCGTGGCCATGTTACTCTGTGCGATGCGACGCCTGTATGTGGCTACGCTCCGCAAAGACATGAGCAGGGGACTGGAGGGTACAGCACAGTAATGTCGACAACGTTCACGGTGGAGGACCTCGATCTCATCTTTATTGTGGTCCCTCGGGATTTCGAAAGCGGGACGGTGAACCTCCCCGTCTCCGAGATGAGTAGCAAGCAGTTTCGCGACTGGATTGTGGCCAAATGCGAGATCGAAGGCATTTCGATGATCGTGCCGGAGGGCCAGATCCGGCTGGAGACCCGGGCAAATATGCTGAATCGTCTCGCCGAGAATGGGGTCAAGATCTACAAGCTCGGCGGGTAGGTTTTGGAATCTGAATCCTCGATCGAACCGGTACGTTCGGAGCGATCTAACCGATGATCCCTCGAATCCCCCGGTTCATGCGTCCGTTCTACGGCTGGTGGATCGTCCTCGCAGCCATGGCAGTGACATTTGCGGCAGGCCCCGGCCAGTCGTTCATGTTCACGGTGTTCATCGACCCCATCATCGAAGATACCGGTTACTCTCGAACCACGGTTTCCAGCATCTATGCCGCCGGGACGGTTGTGAGCGCCCTCGCGGTCATGATTGTAAGTCGGCTATCCGACCGCCACGGCCCGAGGGCCATGCTCCTGATCATTGGAACCGTATTCGGGCTCGCGTGCATCGCGCTCAGCTTCTCCACTGGAATGATTGCGATGGCGGTTGCACTGGCACTGCTTCGTGGGCTCGGCCAGGGGGCGATGCCCGTCAACGGATCGCTCATGGTCTCGCAATGGTTCATCGCCCGGCGAGGACGGGCGATGGCGATCATGGGCCTCGGCGGGGCGATTACGATCGCCGTAATGCCAAACCTTGGCCAGTTCCTGATCGGCCTGTTCGAATGGCGAGGCGCGTATTTTGTTCTTGGCCTGATGGTCTGGGCGATCGTGCTGCCGCTCGGGGTTTTCGTTGTTCGAAACAAACCGGAAGACATCGGATTGCTGCCGGACGGCGCGGACGAACTGCCTGAAGACGAAGTACGCCGTATCAAGCGAGCGCAAAGCGGCGAGAAACGGAGCGTGCTAACGAGCCTGAGCTTCTGGAAACTCGCATTTCCAATGGCCATCCCTGCGCTGGTTGATACTGCGCTCGTATTCCACCAGGTCGCGCTGTTCGAGCGACAGGGATTGAGCGCCGAGGTGGCGGCTCGCGTCTTCGTACCGTTTGCGATTGCGTCAGCGCTGAGTGGTCTCCTGGCCGGGTTTGTGGTTGACCGGATCGGGCCGACGCCGCTGTTCGTTGCCAATGTCGGGATCTTCATCGCGGCGGTGTTGATGCTACAGGTTGCATCGACGCCGTTTCTTGCGGTGCTCTACGCGATTGTGCTCGGTTCGGCGATGGGTGTGCAGCAAATCGGCGTGCGTTACACCTGGCCCTACTATTATGGTCGCCAGGGGTTGGGGCAAGTACAGGGATCAGCAATGATGATCCTGATTTCCGCGACCGCGATCGGTCCACTCCTCTTCGCCAGTGTGGCCGAATCGATCAGTTACGGGATTGCATTCGGTGGAATGCTCGTGCTGCTGGCACTGGCGGCAATCATGCGGCTTGCGCTGCGTGTTCAGCCAGCCTGATGATCGCGGTTACGAGCGCACGATGTTCCGAAGCGCAAAGAGCATATTCGCCGGACGTTCGCCCATTCGGCGCATGAAGTACGGATACCACATCTCTCCGTAGGGCACGTAGACGCGCATGTTGTAGCCTTCGTTGACGAGCTGATACTGCAGGTTTTCCCGGATTCCGAACATGAACTGAAACTCGAACCGTGATTTGTCGATGCCCATCCGCATGGCGTAGCCCTTTGCGACATCGATGATCGCATCATCCTGGGTGGCGATCGCAGGGTAGTTCCCATCGTCGAGAAGTCGCTCCATCTGGCGGCGAAACGCAGCGTCGACGTCATCTTTGCGAGGATAGGCGTGGGTTTCTGGTTCAGCGTAGGCGCCCTTGACCAGGCGAACCTTCGCCCCGTGTTCGATGGCGTCTTCAACGTCGCGGTCGTTCCGGTAGAGGTACGACTGGAGCACGATCCCAACCGTATCGCCGTAGGTCTTGTGCAGGTCGTAGAAGATGTCCAGTGTGCGCTGGGTGTGGGCGCTGCTTTCCATGTCGATCCGGACGAAGTTGTTATGAAGTCTGGCCCGGTCCAACACCTGAATCATCAGGTCGTGAGCAAACTCCTGGGAGATGTCGAGCCCGAGCATCGTCAGTTTGACGGAGATTGTGCTGTTAGTACCGGTCTCAGCGATCCGGTCCAGGATGGTACAGTACTCCTCTGCTGACTGCCGGGCGAGGTCCGGGTCAGTGACGTTTTCGCCGAGGAGATCGAGGGTAAGTGTCATCCCGGCGTTGAGCAGATTGTGGCTCGCCGACAGGGACTCATCGAAATTCTCTCCGGCAACAAATCGGAACGCGAGATCACGGCTTAGCCGGTTGTTGGTGACCATTCGCGTCACGGTCTCATTGTCAGCGAGTGCCAGCATCGTTTTCCGGAGCATTCGATTACCCTTCGATCCTCTGGTTCTATACGACAGATATGCCGCCGCTCTGGAGTTTAGCACGCGGCAGGATGTTTGCCGGGAGAAGCCGGCGTTGCGATTACATGAGCATTTCGAGAGACGGAGGCCAGCGATTGCCAGCCTTGCCTGAAGACACGACGGTGACGACGATTCGCGATAGCCTGCACGATCGGATACCACTCGATCAACCAACGGTCAATCTAATCGGAACTGCGCCCTTTCTGAGACTTGATCGGATCCAGCAACTCGGGTTCGTCAGCAAGATCTGGCCCGGCGCGAAGCACACACGGTTCGAGCACTCGATCGGTGTTCACTACCTGATGCGACAGGGAATCGCGGCCCTCCAGCGAACGACCGCGGGACAGGGTATCTCCGATCGGGCGATCAACGTCGCCTCGGCGGCTGCGTTGCTTCACGATATCGGGCACTACCCGTTCAGCCATGCGATCGAAGAACTCGGCGATCCCGTATTGCCGCACGAGACGGTTGCCCGCCGGGTGATTCGGTCTTCTGCGGTGGCGGAGGTGCTGGAGCGGGACTGGGGTGTGAGTCCGGATGACGTGATGAACATGATCGATCCGGTTGATGAGTTGCCACCTGACCAGGAGTTGCTGCGTGGTTTGCTCAGCGGGCCGCTCGATGTCGATAAGCTGGACTACCTTCCCCGGGATGCCAAGGGATGTAACGTCCCGTACGGCGGTGTGGATACGCCGCGCCTGCTCGATTCGCTGCGCATTGGGGATGTGGAAGGTACCCGACAACTGGTAGTCAATGAGAAAGGGGTCAGCCCCCTTCACTCGCTGATCAACGCCCGCCAGGAGATGTTCGACAATGTCTACTGGCACCACACGAACCGGGCGTGCATGGTGATGCTGCTCCGGGCCGTCCAGGAGGCGATGATTCACGGCACGATCGATCCCGAAGAACTCACCCGGATGGATGACGCATCGCTGATTCATCGTTTTCGGCAATCAGACATGCCGGCCCAGACCCGGAAGCTCGTCGAGTCGCTCGAGTCGCGCCAGATCCACAAGCGAGCTGTCGAGATCAGTGCCCGGGCAACGGATCTCTATTCCTACCTGGGAACGCTCTTCTACGATCCGTCTGCTCGTCGTCGGCTGGAACTTTCCATGACGGCCGCACTTTCGTTTCAGCTGGAGACCGAGATCGGCGATCATGAAGTGCTGATCGATCTGCCCAAGCCGGAGAAGTGGAAGACCTCAGTCTGGGTAGAGTTCGACAGGCCACCGGTCGGTTTTCGCTCGCTGATGCCATGGGTAGAAGTTGTTGGGCTCGGCGACGAGGATTTCAAGCGGTACGAGGAACACCGACGCCTGATCCGAATCGTGACAACGGAACGCTTGCGCGAGGAAGTCAGCAAGCGTTGGGAGTCGCTCCTTTACCCGCTTATGGGTGCAGCGGAGCAGCAGGACTGATTACCGCCGGGCCGGTTGCTCGTGTGCAGAAGGATCGGTTCGCTCCAGTTCGTCAGGGATCCCGGGTTACATCTCCATGCGGTCGGAGCCGCGCTAAGCCGGCCATGACGATGACCGTGTTGTAGTCGCTGCCGTCCGATCCACGTGCCTGGACGATGCCTGACTCCCTTGTCCATGGTTGGCTGGCCCGCTTCACAACGAGTTTGCCTCCAGCAGTTGACGAAATCGTATGCGAGAGACCAGAAAACCCCAGATACCCGAGCGGTGGGGATGAGCCGGAACTATCCACCCCAACGCCCCCAGTACCTGCACGACGCCGGTGCTCAAGTTCAGTCACGACGAGCGTCTGACAGCGGCGCGCCATATGGTCTTCGACCAGTGACGGATTGCTCGTGTCTATCCGGGCAGTTTGAACACCCTGTTACATAGATACAACAAACCTTCAGAGAACTGTTGCCACGCTGACGGATGAGCGGAACCGTCTGGCTCAAGGGGAATGGAACCCTCCAGAGCAATATGTGTAACTACCGTATCGAACAAGCCACATTCGTTACAAACACGTTAATACACGCATATCATTTCTGTTACAACTTGAGCAATACGGCTTAAAAGTTCCGTTCGTACGCACTACAATGTTGACTGAGGATTCGAGTTCCGCTGGCGATCCGCTCGGTTCAGGTGAACGCAGACGAAGACTAAGCACATGGTACATGATCCTCCTCGAGACGCTTGCGGCCGGCTTGTCCCACCATGTGTATCACCGTGAAGCGGGTTGGTTTCACTCGCAGAACACTAGCCAGCGGCCGATTGCGGCCCTGGCGTCGCTAGAAAGGGCACTCGTTATGAACAGGTCACGGCACAGATCCCCTCTAATCCGCAAGCAACCCGTGTATGTGCTGATCGCAAGCCTGATGGCGCTCGGATTGTTGTTGTCAGGATTGGCCGTCTCGGTCACGCCAACCGTGGCGCAGGACGACACGAAGGTGATTGAACTGAAGGGAGATCACAGGAACACTGACGGTTCCGCACTCGACTGTCAACCTGGCCAGGAGATCTTGTGGCACTTTGTGATTACGATGCCACCGCATTCCGAAGATCCACCATCCTCAATCACTGTTGAGTTTCGAGATGCTGGAACGGTTGAGGTGAACCGTAGTGCTCCGTTTCAGGCTAATGTAGGACACTACGACGCGTACACAGGCATCGACGACATACTGATCACCGCGACCGCCACAATCTTCGCGGGCTGGGAAGGGCAGTTCAACCTGAGTTCCTATTCGTGCAGTGGCGTACCCGATGAGTATTCGTCGACCGCCGAGGTGCGTAAACTAACCGTTCCTCCCGGCAGTGAGGCAGGTTGGGACTTTGAGCTGCTTGAGGACGGAACACAGGTCGGGACTGTCACGACGGTGCACTCCGGATACCATTCGTTCGACTATGACCTGCAGGCTGGCAGTACCTATCAAATTGTCGAGACGGGCGGGCCAGACGGCTGGACCGAGGGTGCGTCAACCGGTGATTGCGAGTTCACGGTCGAGTACCCGCGAGATGACGGCAAGGTATTCCAGTGCGAGATCACGAATGAACTTGATGCGGACCCAGCGACCGCAGAGGTCCAGAAGGTAACCGTGCCCGAGGGTGAGGAAGCCGGCTGGGAATTCTCGCTGATGATGAACGGTTCGGTGCTGGAAACGCTCACCACGGACGGCAGCGGTTTTCATGCCTTCGACTATGAACTCGTCGAGAACGCGAGCTACCAGATCGTGGAAACAAACCAGGATGGCTGGTCGCAGGTGGCCTCGTCCAACGAGTGCGAGTTCGAGGTCAGCTATCCGCAAGACTCCGGGCGAGTCTTCGAGTGCACCATCACAAACGCCGAAGACGTCGGGACGAATCTTGTCGTTCAGAAGATCGTCGACGGTGAATCCGCCGATCAACTCTTCGACTTCGACATAGCTGGTCCGGCCGGGTTCGATGAGTCGTTCTCACTCGGAGGCGGCGAACTTGAACCTTTCGCAAACGTCGATCCGGGCGAGTACACCGTAACCGAGGACCTTGACGAGCTTCCGGACGGATGGGAACTGACGGACATCACCATCGATCCAGCAGGAAGCGAAGAGCCAGCCACGAGCATCGGAGACGGCATCGCGGTTGTCGCGGTGGAGAGCGGTCAGACGGTGACGGTCACCTTCACCAACTTGCCCCCGGATCCAGGCACGATCACGATCGTGAAGAACGCTGATTCGGCAGATACAGACCAGGCGTTTGATTTCACCGGCGATCTCGGTGAGTTCTCCCTCGAGCACGACGAGAGCGAGACCGCTGATGGTCTCACATATGGCGACACTTACCGGGTGACCGAGACCGTCCCGAGTGGCTGGACCCTCGAAGACATCGACTGCGATGATGCGACGGTAAACCGTGTGAATGACAGTGTCGACATCACGCTTTTCGACGAGGACATCACCTGCACGTTCTTCAACGAGATGGAACCGGTCGACGACACCGGCCAGATCGTCATCAACAAGGAAGTCGACGGCGAGGCTGATGGCCAGGAGTTCGCGTTTACCTTCAATGGCGAAGTCGCTGACACCTTCACCCTGGAAGACGGAGATTCCGAGACCTTTTCCGGGTTGCCTGCGGGAGAGTACACAGTTGCTGAATCGCTCGGGCAACTACCGCCTGGCTGGAACCTGACGGAGATCAGCGGCTCTCCGGCTAACGCTGTGACCGAGACGCTGGCCACTGGTACAGCTGTTATTCAGCTGGATCCGGGCCAGACCGTTGAAGTCACGTTCACGAATACGCCGCCACCGGAACCCGAAGTCGGCACAATCGTCGTTGAGAAGATAGCCGATGAAGCTGGCGACGCGACGTTCGACTTCACCGTGACAGGTGGAACCCTGGATGAGTCGTTCTCGCTCGGTCACCAGGAAACTGAGACCTTCGCAGATATCGATGCCGGTCAATACACCGTCACAGAGTTGCTCGACCAGCTTCCGGAAGGTTGGTCTCTCGGCAGCATCACGGTGTCGACCAACGGAGCAACTGAGAGCGTCAGTGTCGCGGACGGTTCGGCTGTCGTTGACCTCGCGTCCGGTGAGACAATCACGGTCACGTTCACCAATGACGAGACGATCCCGATCGTCGATGAGCCAGGCGAAATCACGATCGTCAAAGACGCGCTCGGAGCGCCGGAAGGGACGACGTTCCCGTTCTCGATCAGCGGTGTTGACATGGGAACCACGACTTTCTCACTCGGACATGGCGAAGCACGAACATTCGGTAACCTGGAACCGGGTGAGTACACCGTCGGCGAGCTGGTGGACGATCTCCCTGATGGCTGGAATCTCGGCAGCATCGCAGTTGATCCGACGGCCGCAGCGGAACGGGTCGCAGTGAATGCCGGAGACGCTGTCGTGAACCTCGGCGAGGGGCAGACGGTCACAGTCACGTTCGTCAACGACGAGACAATCCCGATCGTTGATGAGCCGGGCGAGATCACGGTTATCAAGGAGGCGGATGGCGCCGCCGAAGGTGCCACATTCCCCTTCTCGGTTGAAGGCGAAGGCCTCGATCTCACCAGGTTCTCCCTGGGCCATGATGGGTCGCGAACGTTTGGCAATCTCGAGGCGGGCGAATACATCGTTAGCGAATTGCTGGACGAAATGCCGGATGGTTGGTCACTCGGAAGCATAACGATAACGTCCGATGATTCGACGCACGAAGTGAGCGTAGCGGGTGGGAATGTAACCTTCGATCTCAGCCCTGGTGAGACTGTCCGCATCATGTTCACCAATGACGAGACAATCCCGATCGTTGATGAGCCGTTCGAGATCACCATTGTCAAAGAGGCGGAAGGCGCTGGCATCGGGACCTTCTTCCCCTTCCGGATCAGCGGTGAAGAACTTGAAACTACCGAGTTCTGGCTGGGTAATGGCGGTTCGCGAACCTTCGGCAATCTGGCCCCCGGGACATATTCGGTAGCGGAATTGATCGGAGATCTCCCCGGTCAATGGGAACTTGAGGGCATCTCGGTGAGTCCTGCTGACAGAGCATCTGCGGTGGACGTACAGAACGGGCAAGTGGATATCACCGGAACTGCCGGGGATTCGGTCCGCGTAACGTTCTCGAACGAGACCGATGTGACCGCTCCGATCGAAGATGAACCACAGGAGATCCCGGTTGGCCTTCCCGCAACCGGGCTGGGAGGTGCTCCCGTGGAGCAGTCCAGCGCTGGTTTGCTCGGATTGCTTGTTCTGGGCCTGTTCGCTCTTGGCGCCAGGTTCGGACTACATCTCCGAAGTCGTAAAAACGCAGTCTCCGGTTAGGCTCGTAGAACGTCCACAAGGGTCTAACGATGACGGGCGGTCCGTGAGGGCCGCCCGTCTTTTCGCGTTATTGTTTTCGCTGGAATGCAGGGGTGCTTGTTCCCAACTTCGAGCGGCGGGGAGCTACCAGGAACGTGTGGACTCCTGCGCTATTCGCACTCAGGTGTAGCCGGAAGACAGAGATTGATCAGCGCCGGGCCGGTTGCTCGTGTTCGGAGGGGTCGTAGGTTGGTGCTTTCGACCGGATGAGTTCTTTCGCCTGCTCCGGTGTGTACCCGCGCAACGAGTCCACGAACTCCGTATTGTGAACGTAGAGCGTGACATCGAAGCGGAAGGCCTCGTTCCATTCCAGTTCGCGCCAGCGTTCGTAAAGCTTGTCGACGAAGTCGGTTCCGGTTGCTTCCACACGGAAGAGCGAGATTCCCTTACCCCTGATATAGGCAAGTGCTTCGCCGAAGTAGACGGTTGCTTCTCCGGTGGATTCGATGGCGTCCTTGAACTCATGGTAATGCCGTGGAACAGAGCGCAGGGTGAAGAGCATGGCTCCCGGAGTGGTTGGACCAGTTCGCTTTGGCTCGTCCGGAATCCCGGCTCGCTGCCGTCTCAGAAATGACATTCATCGCGCCCTTTCCCTGGTGGCATTGCGCGTCGCTCGTATCTTACCGGGTACCTCGACTCTATCAGTACCTCACCGCAGATTGTAGCGCTTCCGGGTGGTCTCTGCACTGAGAGGCGGGCCTGGCCGTCAGTCATCGTGTCGCTCACAAAGCAGAGAAATGGCCCCGTGTTGATACGCGCAGGGGCCATTACTCAGAAACATGCTAGTTGGAGATGTCGATTGCTCTTCAGTGACGGAACGGTGCCGACCTCGGGTACTGGCGCGTGAGGTCGGGGGTGGAACAGCAATCAGCGAGGCTGATCACTGTCCCACGCATGTTGTTCAGTCCTATACCTGAGCGAAGCGGCGGCGGACCAGCAGGCCGGTGCCGAGCGCGGCGCCACCCAGGACGGTCATGAGGATCATGGCGCTGCCAGCGCCAACACCTTCACCACCGGTTGCCGGGACAAGGTCTTCGGTGTCGTCTTCTTCTTCGTCATCGACCACGGCATCGTCTTCATCGTCGACCATGTCGTCGTCTTCGTCGTCAACAACGGCATCGTCTTCATCGTCCGTGACGGCGTCATCTTCGTCGTCTGTGACGGCATCATCATCGTCGTCGGTGACAGCGTCATCTTCGTCGTCGACCATGTCGTCGTCTTCATCGTCGGTGACGGCATCGTCCTCGTCATCGACAGCATCATCATCGTCGTCGGCCAGGCCTTCGACTTCCGGGATGTTGCCGCACATGACGTAGGTGTCCATCTCGTCTTCGGAGAGATGGGCGTTGATCGCGTATTCGCCGGTCATAACATCGGCGAACGTGAGATCCTCGAGAACGGTGACGGATTCACCGTCGACGATGTCTTCAAGCGCATACGCAACATCGCCGAGGTCGTCACAGGTGCCCTCGTGGATGTGTACCGGATGGACACCATCGGTATCACCTTCACTGATGAACACGGTGACCTCGAGGCCCTCGTCAACGCCACGAATCTGCGCGCCGCCATCGACGCCGGACCCGTCAACTTCGTCCATTGGGACACTGTACTGGTTGATCTGCCCGGCTGCCGGGGAGATCGCAGCGACGGTCAGTACGGCCGCCGCCATCAAAGAAATCCAGATTCGCTTCATGGGATGAACCCACCCTTTCACTCCACTCGAAGCCCGTCCTCCCGCGCCATGAGGAGGTTTTCACGACGTTCGAGCACCGTCCGCCCTACTGTTCTCCGTCCGCGATACGATAACACCTTGTCCCGATACAATCAATCCCGTGAAGTCCGAATATGAAGTCAGATTGTGATTCAACGAGTTCATAGAGGATTCAGGTACAACGAGTTGACTGAGTATACAGAACGACCCCGCTTCTAGCGGGGTCGTTTCCGTGCTCATCAGACTGGCACTGCTGGCGTGCACCTGGCTCGGATCCTGACGTCGTCGGGGTTCAACCGGTGCTCGCGCAGTGACATCGTGACGATTCTAGACCTGAGCGAAGCGGCGGCGGACCAGCAGGCCGGTGCCGAGCGCGGCGCCACCCAGAACGGTCATGAGGATCATGGCGCTGCCGGCGCCAACACCTTCACCACCGGTGGCCGGGACGAGGTCCTCAGCGTCGTCTTCCTCTTCGTCATCAACGACAGCATCGTCCTCATCGTCAGCAACTGCGTCATCTTCGTCGTCGGTCACCGCATCGTCTTCGTCATCCGTGACGGCGTCGTCCTCATCGTCGGCGACGGCATCGTCATCGTCGTCGGCTACGGCATCATCGTCGTCGTCAGCGACCGCGTCGTCGTCATCTTCTTCGACGGCGTCATCTTCCTCTTCCGCAGCATCGTCGTCATCATCCGGGCCGGCGATCAGCGGAAGCGTGCCGCAGGCGACGTAAACGTCCATCTCGTCCTCTGACAGGTGAACGTTGATTGCATACTCACCGGAAATCAGCTCATTGATGCTGACATCAGCGGTGGATTCGGAAACGCCGTCAACGACGTCTTCGAGCGGATAGGCGACATCGCCGAGATCACGGCAGTCACCTTCGTGAATGTGAACCGGCTGCGGCTCGCCGTCCGGGCCGGGATCGATCTCGATCGAGACGGTCACCTGGTCTCCGTCAGAGGTGATGTCAGCCGATCCCGACTGGCCAGAGCCGTCAACCTCCTGCATGTCGATCGTGATCGTGTCCTGGCCGGCTACCGGCGCAATTGCCGCAACAGTCAGCAGCGCTGCTGCAACGAGCGATACCCAGATGCGCTTCATCGGGAATCCGTACCCTTTCTGAATGGTCCGCGGGGCTCCAACATCAACCCAACGCACTCTGGCAATCTGACCGTGCCCCCCCGGTCAGTCGCCCCCGGTACGCGTTCGCCTGAACCTAACACTCCTGCATCCCTCGCGCAACAGTCAGGAGCGGTTCCAGATGACAATGTCTGCCTGCAACTCCTCCCAGATTAGCTGGCAGATTGTCAAGGCGATACCGAATGCAACGCAATAGAGCGCGCGTCGAGGGCATTATAGTCAAACGTTCCTAATGCGTCGACCCCGCAAAATGGCGGGGTCGAGTCTGTGAGATCCGACGCGAAGGACGGATATCTGAGTTTTCTGGTGATTGCAGCCTCAGGCTTGGGCGCTTCGGCGGCGGACAAACACTCCGAGACCCAGCGTTCCGGCAGCTGCGAGAAGTATCATCATGGCTGCTGACTCAGCGGCCAGTCCATCAGCGACACTACCAGTCGCGGGAACCAGGTCTTCAGTGTCATCTGCTTCATCGTCTGCCACGGCATCGTCGGTATCGTCGACGACCGCGTCATCTTCGTCATCGACAACTGCGTCGTCTTCGTCGTCAACGACAGCATCGTCCTCATCGTCGACAACCGCATCATCTTCGTCATCAACGACAGCATCGTCCTCATCGTCGACAACCGCATCATCTTCGTCATCAACGACAGCGTCGTCCTCGTCGTCGACAACGGCGTCATCTTCATCGTCAACGACGGCATCGTCATCTTCATCCGGAGCAGCGGCAACCTCTCCGCATGCCAGGATTCCGTTTTCGACGTCTCCGCCTTCGTGAAGGGCGATCAGATACTCGCCATCAAGAAGCTCATCGAGCGACACATCGACGGTAGTCTGCGACAGTCCGGCTTCGTCGCCCTCGAGTTCATATGCTACGTCACCCGGGTCGTCGCACGTACCTTCATGAATCGCGAGCTCGTACGGCTCGTCGCTGTCATCGTCAAGATCAACCGGGAAAATAAGGGAGATCGAAACGAACGTCTCGCCGTTCTCAGGGGTTAGCGTCGCTGTTCCGCCGTACCCTGAGTCATCGACCGCGTCGAGGTTAACGGTCGCGCCTTCGTCATCTTGCGCCATCGCAGGAACCATGGCAGCGATCGCAATCAGTGCCGCCGCGATCACGGAAATATACCTTCGACTCATCTGCTCCCGTGCCTTTCTGTGAGGCCGATGTATTCCGACAAGTTCGTATCGCGCCCTTGGTATGGCCAGACCCATCTGCGGCCAATCACCGAATAGTTGACAGAATCTACCACTATTCTGTCAAACGCGCAACTTCTTCATATCCGACCATCATTAAGAGTCAGGTACGTACTGGCGAAACCACCGTGACCGGTTCAGGACATCAATGCCGACGCGCTCTGCCAACGCTAATCTGCGCTGGCGCCAGCGAGATGAGATCGTGACTCGCGAGGCTGGCCGAGTACTTCACGAACTGGTTCCAGGTTGCGATTGCGCACCCGGAGCATTGAGCTCTGCTGCCGCGTCGCGCTCAAGCTGTGTCATCTTGGCAATCCGGCGCTGGAACTGCTCTTCGGGCCGCAACTCCGCCGTGAGGTACGTACGAATAAGGTCGAGGGCGACACGATCTCCAACGATCTGCGCTCCGAGACAGAGTACATTTGCGTCATCGTGTTCAACACACTGGTGCGCGGAGTAGATGTCATGCGCGAGTGCTGCCCTTATTCCCGGTAGCTTGTTCGCGGCCATCGAGGCCCCGATGCCGGTACCGCAGATCAGCATCCCACGCGCAAACTCGCCGTTGCGCACTGGATCACACACCCGGCGGGTGATGTCCGGGAAGTCAACAGGCTCGGCCGAATGTGTTCCGACGTCCTCGACCTCGTATCCCCACTCGCGGAGGGCATCCACTACGACTTGTTTGAGCTCGAATCCAGCGTGGTCTGCGCCCACAATCAGTTTCATCTTCGCTTCCATTCTCGGTTTATACGGGGTTGTCCGGCGATGAGTTCAGCCTATCGGCCGGTTCCACGATGGTCAATCCGTTCCGGCGAGCGTGTTAAACTTCGTTCCTGCCCGTAATCAGGGTGCAGAGCCGGGCTTATGAAGGGAATTCACTCAGGTGCGAACACGGTTGAAACGACCGGAGCAGATCGATCGGATGCGAGAAGCGGGGCAGATCGTTGCCGATACCCTGCGTCTCATGCGTTCCAGCGTCCGGCCGGGAATCAGCACAAATGAACTGGATAAGCTGGCCGAGGAGAACATCCGGCGGCACGGCGCGACCCCTTCCTATAAAGGCTACCGGGGCTTCCCGGCCTCGATCTGTGCCTCGGTGAACACGGTTATCGTTCACGGCATTCCCGATGACACTCCTTTAAAGGAAGGCGACATAATCAGCGTTGACGTCGGGGCAAAGTTCCGGGGCTTTCACGGCGATGCGACCTTGACGCTCGCGGTGGGTGAAATCAGTGACGAAGCCACCCGGCTCATGCAGGTCTGCAGGACCGCTCTCTACGCTGGAATCGACCGGACGCGCGCTGGAAACCGGCTCACGGATATCTCGGCTACGATTCAGAAGGAAGTCGAGTCGGCTGGATTCTCCGTCGTCCGCGATCTCTACGGGCACGGTATTGGCAGCAACCTCCACGAGGAACCGCTGCTCCCGCACTATGGCGATCCGGGGCAGGGGCCACGGCTGCGGCCGGGTATGGTCCTGACGATCGAGCCGATGATTGCTGTCGGTGATCCTGCCTGGGAGACGCTGAGTGACAACTGGACCGTGGTGACCCTGGACGGAAGCCTCTCCGCCCAGTTCGAGCACACGGTTGCAATCACAGACAATGGTCCAGAGATTCTGACGGATCTTGGCGAAGAAGAAAGCTAGCGCGCCTTACAGCACCTACCACGAACGCAGACCGGCGGCACCTGGCCGCCGGTCTTTCTGTTGCTAACAACTCCTTCACAAATCGATAAACAAACGTTAATCGGGCGATCACGGTCCGATAATACGGTGAGCCTAGACTCCAGATTGTGACCCGGAACGATCGGGTTGCTGGTCAGGAAGCCGACACGACGATGGAGTCTAGCGAATGCAGCTAACAACGAACCCAACCACGGCAACGAGTTACCGCATTCTGATCATTGAAGATGATCCCACCCTTACAACCACTCTCCGATACAGCCTGCACAAACAGGGACATCACGTGACCGTCGCCAGCGATGGCCTGGAGGGAATCAAGGTCGCACGATCGACCCGACCCGACATCATCCTGCTCGATCTCATGCTCCCGAACATCGATGGCCGGGAGGTCTGTCGATACCTGCGTGGCTGGCTCGACTCGCCGATTCTGATGCTCACTGCGCTGGGCCGTGAGGAAGACGTGATCGCCGGGCTCGAGGTCGGCGCTGATGACTACGTGACCAAGCCATTCCGCATGAACGAGTTGATCGCCCGGATCAACGCTCTGATTCGTCGAACCCGGTCGCAGAAACCGGAAGCAGACACGCTGATTGCCGGCGATTTGATGGTCCGGATCAGTGAACACCGCGCGATGTTCGCCGACAGGGAGCTTCGGCTCGCTCCAAAAGAGTTTCAGATTCTTATTGCGTTGATGCGACGTGCCGGAAAGGTTTGCACGCGCGCTGAGCTCATGAAGGAGGCATGGGGAGAAGGGATTGTCGTTGATCCACGGAATGTGGACGTGCACGTTCGACTGATTCGAGCACAGCTCGAAGGTGAGCCGGACGGTTCCTGGTTGATCCAGACCGTCCACGGGGTTGGATATCGATTCTCGGGAGAACTCGGACCGAATCCACCGGCCGAGGATGCGAACGCTGAAGGGAACACGAACTGATGGCCTCCAGGTACGAAGAACTCTATGCCGCCGCGCTGACCGGAACACTGGATCGACGGACGGTTCTGAAGCGGGCGCTGGCGATGGGATTGACCCTTCCGGCGATCAGTGCACTGCTCGCCGCCTGCGAAGACGACGCCCCCGACGACGGTGACGCGGCGGCAGAACCAGAATCCGACGACAGTGAAGAAATGGAAGAACCGGAAGACGAAGAAGAGGAAGAAGATCCTGAGGACGATGAAGAGCACGACGACGACGATCC
>SLMJ01000314.1 GCA_007133615.1 Thermomicrobiaceae bacterium
ACCATCAGCTACACCGGGGCACTGGCCGCGATGGCACTTCTCGCCGAACGGATCGGTTTTCACCGAAACGGCAAATCCGCGGTAGAACAGATCTTCTTCGAGCAGGAGCTACCTGCCGCGATAAGGGCCGGGACCGATCTCGACGATGAAATGAAGTCGTGGGCCGAACAGGCGATCAACGCCCGGCGCATCTGGTTGACCGGCGGCGGACCGAGCGCGGTCACCGCGCAGGAAATCGCCCTGAAGATCAAGGAAGCGAGTTACCTGCAGGCCGAAGGTATCCACGTAGAACAGTTCCTGCACGGAGCACTGCAGAACTGTGAGCCAGAGGACCTCTTTGTTCTGATCGCGCCAGAGGGCCCTGCACAGTCCCGGGTGTTCGAGTTCGCCGAAGCTGTGCAAGAGATTGGCGCACCCTATTACGTGGTGAGTGACGGTACAGCTGGCCAGATAACCAGTTCAGCGCGGGCATCGGTCGATGTTCCGTCGGTTCCGGAACCGTTCACGGCGATCTCCTGCCTGGTCCCGCTGCAACTCTTCGCCTACCACCTGGCACTGACTGCGGGCACCCATCCAGATACTTTCCGCCTGGATGATCCCCGCTTCGCCCGTGCGTTCCAGAAGGCCAGTCTTTACTAGAACGGCAGGCGGTGTGGAGCGGCTCCAGTGGGTTGCTCCACACCATGCAGTAAGTCGGCGGCAAGGCTGTCAATCTGCTCGAGAATACCCTCCGGGGATAGTTCCAGGTCGAGCGCGACAACCCGCAGTTGTTTTTCGACAATTCTCGTTATGTGAACGCGGGGTTCGTCCTCGCCCTTCGCATAGATCAGCACACCTCCGGGGAGATCGGCCGCAATCGTGTACGCGAGCAACTGGTAGATGTCCGGATTGGAGCCACGATTGTCTCCGGTCCGCTTGTACTTGACATCACCGATCAAAAGGCAGCGCCCTCCCTGCCAGACCGAGATATCCGGCACCAGTCTGATTCGTCGATCGAGATCGAGCCGCAGGCGGTCATCCTGCGGGCGCAGGCGTAGCCCACAACGGGCAATGCTCTCGCCCAGGGCGGCTTCTACGAACTCCTCGAACACCTGGTTCATGTTGACGAGGAACTCCGACGCTGCCACGGCACCGGTGCCGAGATCGAACGAGGTCGCCCGCAGGATCAACCGGGCCAGCTGCACTGCAGGCCGATAGCGCTGGTTCAGGCGGGTGAATCTTATCTCCGGGATGCTGTGGCGGGGAAACTCGACGAGGGACACGTTCTGCAGAACAAGATCAAATTCTCTGAGCGCCTGCCTGATCCATGATGAGCGAATTCGCAGCTTCCAGAGACGGTGGATCGCTGCCTTGAGTAACTGGTTTTCCAGAATGTCCTCGGTGAACTCGTCGTACCGCAGCTCGATCGGTGGAGCGATCCCGTAGTGCCGACGAATCTGCTCCGAAACCCGGATCCGGCCGCGCACCGTGATGTCCGCATCTTCCTGCACCCGGTATCCCTGCAACAACCCGCGCTTCAGCGCCTGGCGCACCTGAAACACGAAACCGGGAACGATCGCGTCGAACAACGAGTCCCGTTCCTCGAACTCGGCGTGAAGTGAGCGCCAGTGTGCGGGATCCATCGAGTACGAAAGCAGGAAGAGGAGTCGATCAATCGCCAGCTTCGGCCGGATCTCCAGATCCAGGTCTTCAACGTTGATCAGCCCGACAAGAGACGTCGCCGTCAGATCGTAGAGTGACGGATCCGACGGATGCGGCATGACCTGCACGGGATTCGGCTCCAGACTCCGCAGCGACCTCACCTGTGCGTCAGTCAGGGGAACGGACTCTGCTGTCCGGTACTCATTCAGCGTCAGTCGAGTCCGTGTCATCGTCCTGCATCTCAGTTGAAGTCGGAACATTACCCCCGGACCTGAGCGCGTCGAGCTGGAAGTCCTCCAGACGATCCGGCGCACCGAAAAAATGCTCCTCGAGGTACGGAAGGATCTGGTGCTCCCAGATCAAGCGCACCCAGCGCTCGTTCAGATCCTGGCGCATGAAGTAACTTGGACCGATACCGCCATCACGATCATCGAGCAGCTCGTTAGCCCGATCCACAACGTCGGCCACCCAGTGCATGTCCGGGTTGTTCCGATTGAGCCAGCGTTGCAGCAGGCCTTCAATCGGCGGCTCCATTGGGAAGAACGGGATGAAGTAGAAGCGCCGGCGCAACGCCGCATCCAGCAGGGCAATCGAGCGGTCCGCCGTGTTCATCGTCCCGATGATCAGCAGGTTCGATGGCAGTCTGAACGGCTCTGCGGAGTACTGGAGTGACACATCGCGATCCCTATACTCGAGCAGAAAGTAGAGTTCACCGAAAACCCGAGCAATATTCGCCCGGTTGATCTCATCGATGATCAGTACATGCGTCTCGCCGGGGTTATCATGGGCCTGTTTCGCAATGCGCTTCAATGGCCCGCCTTCGAGTTGAAATCCGGGTGCGCCATTGATCTCTCTCGGCCGAAAACCCTCGACAAAGTCTTCGTACGCGTATGCCGCGTGAAACTGGACCAGATCTACACGTTCTTTGCTGCCGGCCAGGTACTCCGCCAGTTTGAGTGCAATGTACGTCTTTCCGGTACCGGGTGGACCGTAAAAGATCGCCTGCCGGCGGTGGTTCAGGAGATCGTTGATGTCT
>SLMJ01000115.1 GCA_007133615.1 Thermomicrobiaceae bacterium
ATGCGGACAACGGTGGCAAGGCGACCTCAGTGAGCAACGCCAACGCAACCAATGACAGCACTGCAACGGCAACCTCCAACGCCGATGCTGACGGAGGTTCCGACGTGTCCGTCTCGATTGCCAATGCTGACAACGGCAGCACCGCCACAGCGAGTTCAAATGGCGGAATCGCGATCGCCGACGCGAAGGACGGCAGCAGTGCCGACGCATCGACCGATGGCGGGGTTGGCGTTGCGATCAGCCGGAACGGCAATAGCACGTCCTGCAGTGCCAGCAGCGGTGGCCGACTCCCGAGTGGTCAGTTCAGCTACGATGGTTCCGGAAGTCTCTGCGTGGCAATCAACACTCGGAGATAGCGTTCAGAACCACTCGATTTCAAGTGGCTACGAAATCAGTAACGAAGACGCGACCAGCATCAGGGCTGGTCGCGTCGTTTCTGTCTGCAGAGGCGGATGAGCCAGCAGGCTAGAAATCGCCCTTCAGCAACTTCTCAGCCGTTTCCGCGAATGCCTTCTGATCGGCGTCGGCTGCCTGCTGGAACGCGG
Organism: Thermomicrobiaceae bacterium; assembly: GCA_007133615.1. GTDB lineage: Bacteria > Chloroflexota > Chloroflexia > Thermomicrobiales > Thermomicrobiaceae > SLMJ01. The sequence goes on from SLMJ01000115.1 coordinate 546, forward strand.
TGATCCGGGACTGGGCTTCTTCGAGTCGAAGATCGCCGGCCGTTCCCTGATGGGTGCGCTTTTTCAGCTGCTCGTCCGGATCCATCGCGGCAACTTCTTCCAGATGCGTGCCGATCTGGCGATAGGCATCCCGGAAGGGCACGCCCTGCTCAACCAGCTCGTAGGCGGCATCCGTTGCAAAAAGATCCGGCGTGCAGGCGTCCTTCATGCGCTGCTCGTTCGGCACGATCTGCTGAATCGTGAGCGATGCAACTGCGCACGACTGGGTGACGAGTTCCAGGCCATCCATGAACGGCTTCTTCGTCTCCTGATAGTCCATGTTATAGCCGGACGGCAGGCCGGTCAGCACGCTCATCATCTGGTTCTGCCAGGAAACCATCACGGATCCCTTGGCCCGGAGCATCTCCATCGCTCCCAGATTCTTCTTCTGCGGCATGATGCTACTGCCCGTTGTGAACTCCGGACTGATCTCGAAGAACCCATACTCAGCGGTGGTGAAGAGCATGATGTCCTGCGCCATCTTGGAGAGATCCAGCATCACCTGGGAAAGCGCCTGGATGACCATGGATTCGAACTTGCCGCGGCCGTGCTGGGCATAAAGCACATTGCTCTGCACTTTCGCGAAACCGAGCACGTCCGAGACGTACTGCCGGTCGATTGGAAGCGGTACGCCGTAGCTAGCCGCTGATCCGAGCGGGCACTGGTCGTTGATCTCGAGTGCCTGATTCAGAAGTTCCATGTCGTCCAGTAACGCTTCCAGCCAGGCGCCGGCCCAGACACCGACCGAGGAGAGCATTGCCCGCTGCATGTGGGTGTAACCCGGCATCGGGGTGTGCTGGTACTTCTGTGCAAAGTCGTGGAGCGACTGGCAGGTGTCCAGAATCGCGGTCTGGACCTTTGGCGCGATCTGCTTGAGGTAAAGACGGGTGTCGACCACGACCTGGTCGTTCCGGGAACGTGCAGTATGAATCTTCTTGCCCGTGTCGCCGAGCATCTTGGTCAGGATCGTCTCGATCTTCGTATGGACATCTTCGTCGCCCGGTTCGACACGCAATTGGCCCGATTCAGCCTGCTCGATCAGGGTGACCAGAGCTTCATGCAGATCCTTGAACTCCTGCTCGTTGATCATGCCGATCTTCTTCAGCCCGGCGGCGTGACCGATCGATCCGAGGAGGTCGGGAATAAGAAGGTTGTTGTCGTAGATGACATCGTCGCCGACCTCGAACTGCTCGATTTCCTTGTTGATCTCGTAGCCCTTATCCCAGAGCTTCGTGGACATTTACTCTCCCTGCTGTTGCTTTCGCCCCTCGCACACGATCGGGGCGGCGATTCCGCCACCCCGATCGTGCCGGTCCATCCCGCAGCCGGGCACGCCGTTGTGTCCCGGTGCGGTCCGGTGTACCGGCGATCCTGAACGACCCGCCGGCAGCACTGGCGCCTGCTTACTGGCCGTTCTTCATTGACTCGTCCCGCAGTGCCAGCACCTCGAATGGCAGGCCGCGGATGATCGCCGCTGGTCCGCAGAGCTGCTGGTTGAACCCGGTGCTTGCGATCGACCGGATCTCCGGCCGGAAGAGCGAAGCGTTCGAATCCCGCTTGAGGATGTCGATGTTGCCCTTGTAGAGCTGAACGGTCCAGGTGCCGCTGACGGTCTCCTGGGTGCTCTCAACAAAGGCATCCAGGTCAGCCTTGAGTGGCTGGTACCACTCGCCGTGATAGACGAGCGTACCCCACTGATCATCAACCATCGTCTTGAACTTGCGCTGCTGCTTGGTCAGGGTGGCGCTTTCAATGTCCTTGTGAACCTTCAGGATGATATGTGCGCCCGGAGCCTCGTAGATCTCGCGGGATTTCAGGTCCATGATGCCGTCTTCGAAGATATCGATCTTGCCGATGCCGTTGGCGCCGCCGATCTCGTTCAGCTTGCTGATCAAGTCAGGCAGGGCCATCTTCTGGCCGTCGATTGCGACCGGCAGACCCTTCTCAAACGTGATGCTCAAAGTCGTTGGCGAATCCGCTGCCTTGGTCGGAGGGTGGTACCACATCCAGACTTCGTCCGGGATTTCCGTGTCCAGGCCAATGCCACCACTGGCGATCGACCGGCACCACAGTGTCTTATCGTCGCCGCCGGAGATCATCTCGGTAACCGGTACGCCGTAGTGCTCGCAGAGCGCGAGTTCTTCGTCACGGGTTAGGTCGAAATCGCGAACCGGGACGAGGATATCGAGATCCGGCGCGAAGATCTTGAAGACGTTGTGCATGCGGTACTGGTCGTTACCCTTGCCGGACGAGCCTTCCATCACGGCGTCGCAGCCGAGTTCGGCGGCTTTCTCAGCAACTTTTGCGGCGATTAGCTGGCGGGTCATCGAGGTCGAGACCGGGTAGCCGCAGTAGTCGGAGTTCGCCTTGATTGCCTTCGTCAGCCATTCGGTGGTGAATTCGTCCTTGACGTCGAGCAGATACGGCTCGATGCCGAGCTGCTTGGCCTTGTCGAAGCTGGCCTGAATCTCATCTTCGCCCTGACCAACGTCGACGCTGATCGGCACGACTTCCTCGGCCTGATACTTCTCCTTGGCCAGGACGATACAGAGGGTGGAGTCAAGTCCACCAGAGAAGGCGACGGCTACCTTCTTCTTGGGTTCAACCGTCGTGTTCTGGAGCTTGTGTAGCGCGATTTCGAGTGTTTCGTTGCTCGTGACGGTCATTCGTGTTTCCTCCTGAGTGTCAATCAATGATTAATTTCTGTAGCCGATTCCGGCTCGCGGTCCTCGCGTTTGTCGTGCAGGTCAGCTCGTCCTCATGGACGTCCTCCATGGGTAGCGGTGCCTGCCGCGCCGGTATCGAGCGCCAGCGATATCGGAATCGACGAGCAGCACGAAACTCCCGGCGGCTTGATTACTTGCCGCGGGCAGACTTACTCGCTTGGCTGTCTTGAAAGAAGACTTGAACTGCTCGATCACCGAAATCCGCTCCGAACCAGAACGCGCCTTTCAAAGGGCAGGCGCAACGACCACTGACAGGTATCAGCGTCGCCTGGTCCTCCTGTGGAAGCGGGATTGGTGCATTTCGAACATCACTCCTGTGGTGCGGTCCCAATTGACCAGCAGCATGCAGTCTAGCAGAGCTCATTACAGTTCGTCAACTAACGGCCGTAACGCTTATGATCATGAATGCATTGTCTTGGCAGGTGTCCTGCGCTCGCTAATAGAGTGCCGGAGATTTTGCACGCCAGTGATCCCGCATCGCCCGACAACCGTGCAGGAGCAGTGTTCTGGTGAATCTGGAGCAAACACAGGCAAAGATCAGTTCTGTGGCCACGTTTATTCGCCGATATGGCGTGATCATCGCCGTGACGATGCTCGCTGCCTTCGGGCTGTTCTTCGTTCTGAGCGGGCGTGGGGAGATCGCCGAGGCGATTGGCCTGATCGCGACAATCAACCCGATCTGGATCGGGATTCTGGCCCTGCTGCAGATGATCATCCTGCTGATCGCCGGCTGGACGTATCAGGTGGTGTTGCGGCGGCAGGGGTATCGCATCGGCTTGCTCCGGCTGCTCGAGATTCATTTCCAGCGAATCGTCATCGGTGCGGTTACTCCGGTTGGTGGACCTGCCTCGATCTACGTCCTCGTCCGCTCCCTGCGAGCGAACAACGTGAAGGACAGTGATTCGCTGCTCCTTGCCTCGATCCGCGGCATCGCCGGAGTTCTTGCATTCCTGGTCTTCCTGATCCCGGTCCTGTTGCTGCAGCCGCCGACGACCATGGTGACCATCGCCACGGCAGGACTATTCCTCACGCTGGGCGTCACGCTCTGGATCAGCGTGCTCGTCCTGAGGCAGCAAGAGTTGCCGGGATTTGTCTATCGCTGGGCTCCCCGGCGGATTCTCGCATTCGTTGAGACCGCCAAGACGCACCGCATTCGTGTGCTGGATTTCGCGGCACCGACCGTGCTTGCTTTCGTTTCGCACATCTTCACCGCGTCGATGCTCTACGCCGGACTGCAGGCCGTGGGTTACGCGGCGGAGATCAGCACCGTGCTGATCGGCTACGTCGTCGGCAAACTGTTCTTCATGATGGCGCCGGTGTTTCAGGGCATCGGCTTCGTGGAGATCGGGATGGCTATCGCACTGCAGCAAGCCGGAGTGCCGGCGGCGTTTGCGGTTGGTGGTGCGTTGCTCTACCGGGTTGGTGATCTCTGGCTGCCGCTTTCCTGGGGATTTTTGCTGCAGTTGATCCGAATGCCTGTGAGGGAGCATCTGGCAACAGCTTCGAATCAGGCGCAGGAGATGGCAAGCGGAATCGCCGGATCAACGCGCCGGGTCAGGAACCGCGTTTCGGTGCAGGTTGCCCGGCTTGGTCAGATTGCGCTCGTGACTGAATCGCCGCTGGCGTTGACCTTCGGAGCGATGCTTATTCTGGCTGGCGGGTTGCCGTTCGCCGGATAGGCTCAACTCCGCAGCCGTGAGAGCCGGAAGACGAGCGCCGCATAGAAGATAACGATCCAGGCGACCAGGATCAGGTACGAGACCCACATATTGGCGAAGATCGCTTCTCCGGAGATTCCGTTCACGGCGAGCTTCATTCCCTGCGCGACCGGAATAGCTTCGATGATGTAGCCAAGGACTCCCGGCCCCCAGACGCCGATGATGAACGCGGGCGCGATGATCGGCATCAGGATCAGGCCACCCCAGTTGTTGAGCTGGTTCGCGCTCTTGAACAGTCCACCGAGCAAAAGTCCAAATCCAACCAGGCCGATTCCCAGCAGCACGATCCCGCTGAAGAAGATGAGCGGGTCTTGCGGCCAGGTCTGCGTAAGCCCAAGCAAAAGCCCAACTCCGAGAACCAGGTAAGTCAACCCGACCAGCGCTTTTGCGATGACCACGTCGAGATAGGACGCGATCAAGGTCAGCGCTTCAAGCGTTTTCTTCTCGGCCTCTTCCGCCAGGATAATCGGCACCGCCAGAACTCCAACCATCCCGATCAGCATCATCATCGCTGCCAGGACGAAGTAGAGCCGGAGACCGAGGTCGTCAAACAGCGTCGGACCGCTGCCTTCCGGTGGACTGACGATCTCGGCACTCATCATGACCGGTTCCTGCGCTCCCGCCATCTGACGGACAACAAGATCAACCGATCCTGTGAGCGTATTCACCGGGACTCCGGTCGAATCGCGGAACAGGAGCCCGAGCGGGGGTCTCTCACCGGCTGCGACCATGTCATCGAAGCCTTCGGGGATGACCAGTCCCATGTCCGCGTCTTCGTCCTCGATTCTTTCGCGGACGGCTGCTTCGGATTCCACTGGCTCCAGCTCAAGATCGACACTGTCTTCTAGCGCGTCGCGGAGTCGTTCCGGAAGCTCAGAACCGACCTCGGTGTAGACGACGGTCGACTCCGGGATCGGTTGCTCGTCATCGAACATGAAGTTGTAGAGTATCGCGATGCCGAAGGGAACGATCAGGGCCAGCAGTACCCGGGCGTCCTTGACCGCATCGATGAGATCTTTTCGGTAGATTGCCTTGATGTTCCGGAAACTCATTGATTCGACGTTTGCTTCCTACAATGGCCGCCCGGCGACCGCAATGAAGACATCTTCGAGCGTTCCTTCACGCGAGTGCATCGAGAGCACCCGCCCGGACGACATCCACTCGCTGAGTTGTCTCGCGTCGTCTGGATCGTTGAGCGAGATGATGTGCTCGCTGCGGTCGTCAAGGAGCACTTCCGCCGTCCGCTCTCCGTGCTGGAGTTTCAGTTCTCGGGGAGTATCGACGGCAATGAGCTTTCCGTTGCTGATAAATGCCACCCGGTGGGAAAGATCATCCGCTTCTTCCATGAGGTGTGTTGTCAGGAAGACTGTGGTGCCGTTTTCGCTGAGCTCGGCGATCATATCGCGCAGTTCTTTGGCCGATGCCGGGTCCAGACCGCGGGTTGGCTCGTCCAGAAAGAGTAGTCTCGGGTTGTTGATCAAGGCCCTGGCGATGATCAGGCGTTGTTTCATGCCGGATGAGTAGGTTTTCGTTGCCCGGGAGGCCGGTTCTTCCAGATCCACCCGTGCCAGCAACTCATCGACGCGACTGGAATCAACCCCGTAGAGTTCGGCGAATAACTCCAGATTCGCCCGACCGCTCAGGCGTTCGTAGAGGTTCTGATCTTCCGGAACGACGTTGATGATCGGCAGGATGTTCTTGAGGTCGGAGACGATATCCATCCCGTCGATGGTCGCGCTTCCGGACGTCGGGAGTGAACGGCCCGTGAGCATCCGGATCGTGGTTGTCTTGCCGGCACCATTATGACCCAGAAAGCTGAAGATCTCGCCGCGCTGGACGGTGAAACTGATGTCGTCAACCGCGCGAACATCGCCGAAGTGTCTGGAGAGATTCCGGACGTCGATCATAACGTCCGATGAGTCCTTCGCCGGATCGAATGTCTCAGCTGTGCTCTGGACCACAGGTTCCCCCGAACGTTCCCCAACGTCTTCCCCGGGGTCATCCTACCGAACACGGTCTGGCGTGACCCTGAACGAAGGTCCAGATTGCGGTCAGGCCGTTGCGACTGGAGCTTCTTCCGGGAGTTTGAGTGAGACAGTGCGGGAAATCGCGTCCTGACCCATGGTGATGCCGTACAGGACGTCTGCGCCTTCGATGGTTGCCCGGTTGTGCGTAACGATGACGAACTGAGTGTTGCGGGAGAGATCACGCAGCTCGTCACGAAATCGCACGACGTTCGATTCATCCAGCGCGGCGTCGACCTCGTCCAGCAGGCAGAACGGGCTCGGGTTGACTCGCTGGATGGCAAATAGCAGGGCAACGGCAGTCAACGCGCGTTCCCCGCCGGAAAGGAGGGCCAGTGATTGCAGCCTTTTGCCGGGGGGCTGGGCCACGATGTCGATGGCGGTGCGATCTTCGCCATCATCACTGCGCATGAGTTGTGCGGACCCGCCACCGAATAGCCGGTGGAAGGTTGATTGAAATTCTCCGGCAACCTGATCGAATGTGTGGTCGAACTCATTTGCCATAGATACTTCGAGTTCGTCGAGAATCGACTGCAACGCTGCGGCGCCGCTCTGCACGTCATCGAGCTGACCGCGGAGGAAGTCGTATCGCTCCCGTTCCTGCTCGTACTGGGCGATCGTCTCCTCTCCAAACGCGCCGATCCGGCGGGCGCGCTGTCGAAGCCGATGCAGATCGGTCTCGAGTTGCTGCATATCGAGGTCATCCTCGGACGGTTGCTGCTCCAGCAGCGGTTGCGGCTCCTCGATCTCCAGAATATCGATAACGCGCTCCAGCAGGTGTTCTCCCTGGGATGATTCCCGCTCGATATCAAAGCGCTGGCTATCCCGCTGGCGTTCCAGATCACGCTGTCGAGTCTGCAGCTCCTGCAGGGATTGTTGCTGTGCTGTGAGCTGTTCCTGCATTTCAGCGCGTTGGTGGGTGAGTGGCTCCTGATCTGCCACCATGGATTCGAGCTCGCGCTCGGTCTGATCCCGTTGCGTCTGCAGGTCCGCGATCTCGGAATCAAGCGTGCCGATCGATTGCTCGCTCGTGTGGCGCTCCGACTGAAGCCGGCTCAGTTGCTGCCGGGTACGCTCCAGCTGCACCTCACTGGCCTGCAGCTGCTGCGCGATTCCCTGCCGGCGTTCCTGCAGCCGGCTGCGCTCGGTCTCGAGTTCATGAAGGGCCGTGTCATCGCTTCCGGACTGGATCTGTTCGATCTGCGCGGTGATCTCTTCACGTTGCTGGTTTAGTTCCTCGAGCCGGGCCTTGTCCTCCTGCATCTGGCGCGAAAGCTGTTCGATCTCAGCTGAACGGGATTCGGCCTCGGTTCCGGCGTTCTCGGTCTCCGTCTCCAGATTCTCGAGTGCCTGGCGAGTCTGCTCGAGCTGCTGTTGATGCCCGGCGAGTTCACGCTGGCAGGCATCCAGCTCGCCCTCAACACGCCGATACTCGTTCCGCAAATCGGAAAGCGCGTTCTCCTGCTCGGTGAACCGGCTGGCTGCGTCATCAATTCGCTGTCGGAGCGAGGCTCGCTGGGAATCCAGCTGCGCAAGCTGCTCGGGAAGCTCGCGAAGCTCGCGCTCTCTGCCGAGTGTTCCGCTCTGACGGATGCGACTGCCCCCGGTAACGGATCCACCAGACCGGCTGATCTCGCCCTCCAGCGTGACGACCGTCCAGCCGGGACGAAGCTTGCCGAGGATCTGGCGGGTGCTGGGCAGATCCTCGGTGACGACCGTTCGGCCAATGAGGCCCTCAAGGATCGGTTCCATCTCCGGGCCGAAGTCGATCAGGTCGCTGGCGATCCCATGCACGCCTGATTCTCCCTGCAGCGATGGCCTGTTCTGGTTGCCGAATCGTCGCTGGGTATCCAGCGGCTGAAAGGTTGCTCGTCCGGCATTGCGCTTTTTGAGGAGATCGATCGCTGCTTCGGCATCTTCCCAGCGGTCGACAACAATATCCTGCAGATGCCCGCCGAGCGCTGCCTCGACCGCAGTCTCAAGATGTTCCGGAACCGTGATTTGTGATGCGAGCGTTCCGATAACGCCGGAGAGATTGTTCTGATTACTCGCATCGAGCACAGTCTGAACGCCCTTATGCAGGCCCTCTCCAGATTCCTGCAAGCGCTGCAGGGCATCCAGGCGGGCAGCGTGCTGGGCGCGTGTTGCATCGATCTGTTCGATCTCTTCCCGGAGCTTCCGGCCTGCCTGACGTTCGGATTCCAGTTTTGTCTCCGCGTCAGTAATCGCGGAGCTCCTGGATTCCAGATCCTGTTCCAGACTGGTCTTCTGGCTGGCTGATTTTCCGAGCGTTTCTTCAATTCCGGCAACTTGCTGCTCGAGCTCCGTGCGGCGGCTGCTGATCGACCGGGCTCGCTCCTCGAGATCGCGTTGCTGCTGTTCGCGATACTCCTGTTCTGCCTCGGCACGGTAAAGGCGTTGCCTGATCGCCTCCTGCTCCGAATCGATCCCGGACCGTTGCTGGTTCAACGTCGAGATCTGCTCGTCGACCGTCGCGCGTTCCTGCTTCAGCGTTTCGAGCCGGCCATCAAGATTGATCAACTGTTGGTCAATTGATTCCTGCTCACTTCGCTGGCTGCTGACGTGATCGGACAACTGGGCGGATTCGGCCTCGAGTGATGTCTGCCGCTCGTCGTAGCGTTCAAGCTCATTGTTGAGCGATTGCTGGCGCTGACGGGACAGCTCGATGCGGTGCTCGAGTTCGCGAAGGTGATTGCGCTTCGTTGTGACGTGGTGGTCCAGATCACTGGTGCGCTGCTGCAGCGTCTCCAGCTCGGCGTTCAATGACTGGATGGATGACTGCGCCTCGGAGAGGCTGGATGTGGCCTGTTCGAGCTGTTCGTCGGTGCTCGTTGCCTGTTGTCGGAGCTGATCAAGTCGCGACTGATGCTCACGCCAGAGCGCGGAGTAATACAGGAGGGTCGTTTCCCGCAGCTTCTGGTGCACCTCGGCCGACTCGCGGGCCTGTTTAGCCTGCCGCTCGAGCGTTTTCAGCCGGGGCTCGAGCTCGTTCAGCAAGTCCTCCAGGCGGGTGCTGTTAGCAGTGGTCTCCTGCAGATGCCGGGCGGTTGCTGCATATTTCATTCGAAGGCCAGTGATACCGGCGGCGTGCTCGAAGAGGCCCCGGCGCTCTTCCGGACGCTGGCTCAGCGCGGCATCGACCAGACCCTGGCCAATCACCGTGTGCGCCTGCCCGAGCGAAGCAGTGATGTGATTGACGTCTTTCAGTCGGACCCGCGAGCCGTTGATCAGATACTGGTTTTCGCCGCTGCGGTACGCCCGGCGGGTGATGTTGACTTCCTGATACTCGATCGGAAGCTCGCCGCCAGTGTTGTCCAGTGTCAACGTCACCTCGGCCATGCCGACGGCGGATCTCGCTGTGCTGCCGGAGAAGATGACGTCTTCCGCCTTGCGGCCGCGCAGGTTGGAATAGCTCTGCTCGCCGAGAACCCAGCGCATTGCGTCCGCGATGTTCGATTTCCCGGAGCCGTTTGGCCCGATGATCGCGGTGATCCCGTCATCGAACTCGAACACGGTCGACCTGGGGAAACTCTTGAACCCGTTGAGTTCCAG